>NZ_JBEOZU010000083.1:0-14686 GCF_040298185.1 Streptomyces sp. NPDC001634
GCTCGGCCTCGGCGCGGGCGGCGGCGAGCGCCTGCTCGGCCTCGGCGCGCGACTCCTCGACGATCCGGCGGGCCTGGGACTCGGAGCGGGCGCGCAGCTGCTCGGCCCACGCCACGTTCTCGTTGACGTGCGACTCGACGGTCTGCCGGCGCTCGGCCAGCTCCTGGTCGAGCTGCTGGCGGCGGGCCACCGCCTCCGCGTGCAGCTCGGCCTGGAGGCGGGCCGCCTGCTCGGCGTGCTCCTGGAGGATGCGCTGCGTCTGCGCGCGGGCCTGGCTCAGCTCCCGCTCCGCGTCCGCCCGCAGCTGGTCCGCCTGCATCTGGGCGGTGCGGAGCATCTGCTCGGCCTGGTAGCCGATGTCGGCCCCGTCGTAGGCCGGACGGGACATGAGGGTGCGGCGCGCCTCGTGCAGCTTGGCGCGCAGCACCTCGACCTGGTAGCCGAGGTCCTCGGCGTGCTGGATCGCCTTTTCCCGCTCGGTCTTCAGCCGCTCCATCTCGGCCTCGAACCGAGAGAGGTGGTCGACGTCAGCCGCCGGCTCTCGCTCCTGGCGTTCGTAGCCCCGCACTGCGCGGTCCCATCCGTCCCCTGGTCGCAAGCTTCTCCGAACGAGCTCCGTCCATCCGCCGAACGGGGCCCCCGGGGAATGGTGTCAGATCAACGGCGGAGCATGGGCTGCTGCCCCGACGCTCGTCCCCCGAAACCCGGACCCCGGCCTTGTCCCGCCGTCCAAGCGGGACCCGGTCGCCCTGGTGGAGCGGCGACCGCCCCCAACCCTACCGGCCCTTATGTACGGGAGTCAGTGCTCAGGTGACTCAACAGCCGCCGAAGTGACCAGTTCCGTCAGTACACCGTGGCAATCTTTGGGATGCAGGAACGTGATCCGCGACCCCATGGAACCGATCCGTGGCTCCTCGTACAGGACTCGGACGCCCTTGTCCTTGATCGCGGCGGCGTCCCCGTCCACGTCAGCCGTGCCGAAGGCGATGTGGTGAACGCCCTCGCCGTTCTTCGCCAGCCACTTCGCGACCGTGGAGTCCTCGCGGATGGGTTCGAGCAGCTGGAGGTAGGAGGCACCACCGTCGTCGGTGTTGTTGATCTTCAACATGGCCTCGCGCACGCCCTGTTCCTCGTTGACCTCGGTGTGGAACACCGTGAAGCCGTAGGTCGAGGTGTAGAACTCGACGGTCTGCTCCAGGTCGAAACAGGCGATCCCGATGTGGTCGATTCGCGTCAGCATGGTGCTAGTGCAGCGCTCTCGCGGTGGTTACGCAACGTGCGCGCGATCACACCGACAGCCCGATGACGTGGTGCCGTACCGCTCAGTACATTCGAAGTAAACCCTCGTTCACTCCTCGGCTGTGCAGGCCGGAAGGGGATCGCAGCTCATGTCTGGAACGAACAGCACGACCTCCGTCATCGTCGCGGGTGCCCGCACCCCGATGGGACGGCTGCTCGGCTCGCTGAAGTCCTTCTCCGGAGCCGACCTCGGCGGCTTCGCGATCAAGGCCGCCCTCGACCGTGCGGGGATCGGTGGCGACCAGGTGCAGTACGTGATCATGGGGCAGGTGCTGCAGGCCGGGGCGGGACAGATCCCGGCACGTCAGGCCGCGGTCAAGGCGGGCATCCCGATGAACGTCCCGGCCCTGACGATCAACAAGGTGTGTCTCTCGGGCCTCGACGCGATCGCGCTCGCCGACCAGCTGATCCGTGCGGGTGAGTTCGATGTGATCGTCGCGGGCGGCCAGGAGTCCATGACCAACGCCCCCCACCTGCTGCCGAACTCCCGTGAGGGCTTCAAGTACGGCGCGGTGCAGATGCTCGACGCGATGGCGTACGACGGTCTGACCGACTCCTTCGAGGGCATCGCCATGGGCGAGTCGACCGAGAAGCACAACACGCGCCTCGGCATCGGCCGGCCGGAGCAGGACGAGATCGCGGCCCTGTCCCACCAGCGGGCGGCGGCCGCCCAGAAGAACGGCATCTTCGAGGCGGAGATCACCCCGGTCGAGGTGCCGCAGCGCAAGGGCGAGCCGGTCGTCTTCAGCCAGGACGAGGGCATCCGCGGCGAGACGACGGCCGAGTCGCTGGGCAAGCTGCGCCCGGCGTTCACCAAGGACGGCACGATCACGGCCGGTTCCTCCTCGCAGATCTCGGACGGTGCGGCGGCCGTGGTCGTGATGAGCAAGGCCAAGGCGCAGGAGCTGGGCCTGGACTGGATCGCGGAGATCGGCGCCCACGGGAACGTGGCCGGGCCGGACAACTCCCTGCAGTCGCAGCCGTCGAACGCGATCCTGCAGGCCCTGAAGAAGGAGGGCCTGGAGGTCTCGGACCTCGACCTGATCGAGATCAACGAGGCGTTCGCAGCCGTCGCCGTGCAGTCAATGAAGGACCTTGGAGTTTCCATCGAAAAGGTGAACGTCAACGGTGGCGCCATCGCCCTGGGCCACCCGATCGGGATGTCCGGCGCGCGGCTGGTCCTCCACCTCGCCCTGGAACTCAAGCGGCGCGGCGGAGGCGTCGGCGCGGCCGCCCTGTGCGGTGGCGGCGGCCAGGGTGACGCACTGATCGTGCGGGTAGCCAAGGCCTGAGCATTCGGTACGTCTCTCCCGACGTCTCTACTCGAACGGAGCTGTGATGCAGGACGTCTCCTCACTGGTGGCCCAGGCCAGGGAAGGCCGGCCGCGGGCCGTGGCCCGGCTGATCTCCTTGGTGGAGGGGGCGTCCCCACAGCTCAGGGAGGTCATGGCGGCGCTGGCCCCGCTGACGGGCAACGCGTACGTCGTGGGTCTCACGGGTTCGCCGGGCGTCGGCAAGTCCACGTCCACGTCGGCGCTCGTGACGGCCTACCGCAAGCAGGGCAAGCGGGTCGGCGTCCTGGCCGTCGACCCGTCCTCGCCCTTCTCCGGCGGCGCGCTGCTCGGCGACCGGGTGCGGATGTCCGAGCACGCCTCGGACCCCGGTGTGTACATCCGTTCGATGGCGACGCGCGGTCATCTGGGCGGCCTCGCCTGGGCGGCCCCGCAGGCGATCCGCGTGCTGGACGCGGCGGGCTGCGACGTGATCCTGGTGGAGACGGTCGGCGTCGGCCAGTCGGAGGTCGAGATCGCCTCCCAG
Source organism: Streptomyces sp. NPDC001634 (assembly GCF_040298185.1). Taxonomy (NCBI): domain Bacteria; kingdom Bacillati; phylum Actinomycetota; class Actinomycetes; order Kitasatosporales; family Streptomycetaceae; genus Streptomyces; species Streptomyces sp. NPDC001634. The sequence goes on from NZ_JBEOZU010000083.1 coordinate 3,118, forward strand.
GCCGACACCTCGGTGGTCCTCCTCGCCCCCGGAATGGGCGACGGCATCCAGGCCGCGAAGGCGGGCATCCTGGAGATCGGCGACGTCTACGTCGTCAACAAGGCCGACCGTGACGGCGCGGACGCGACCGCGCGCGAGCTGAACCACATGCTGGGGCTGGGGGAGTCGCGGGCTCCCGGCGACTGGCGCCCGCCGATCGTGAAGACGGTCGCGGCGCGCGGCGAGGGCGTCGACGAGGTCGTCGAGGCGCTGGAGAAGCACCGGGCGTGGATGGAGGAGCGGGGGGTGCTGACGGAGCGCCGGCTGGCTCGCGCCGCCCACGAGGTCGAGACGATCGCGGTGACGGCCCTGCGCGAGCGGATCGGCGACCTGCACGGCGACCGCCGCCTGGGCGCGCTGGCGGAGCGGATCGTGGCCGGGGAGCTGGATCCCTACCGGGCGGCGGACGAGCTGGTGGCGGGCCTGACGAACAACTGACGGGACGAAGGCCGACGGAAAAGCGTGTGGCCCGCGCCCGGCCGCGTTGATAGCTTGATCCGCATGTTCCTCCTCTTGGCATAGGGCCCGCCCAGGTCCGCGATCGACGAGCAGCGTCCGGCTGTGGTCGTCGCGGCACTCCGGCGTCCCCTCATTGCCTCCAGACGAGGAACTTCCGCGTGTCCACGCCTTCTTCCGTGCGGCCGTCGTACGCCGCCGTTCTGCGCATTCCGTACGCCCGCCGCGCCTTCGCCGCCGCGCTGGCCGGCCGACTGTCGTACGGGACGGTGTCCATCGCCGTCATGCTGTCCGTGACCCGGGCGACCGGGTCGTACGCCGTGGCCGGTACGGTCATGGCGCTCTTCGGGGCCATGACGGTCCTCCTCTCGCCGCCCCGGGCGGCGCTCGTCGACCGGTACGGACCCCGGCGGGCGCTGATACCGATGGCGCTGGTCTACGCGGGACTGCTGACGGCGCTCGCTGCGGCGAGCCGGCGGCCCGGCGCACCGGCGCTGCTGCTGGGCGCCCTCGCGGTCGCCGCCGGTGCCTTCCCGCCCCCGCTGGGCCCCACCATGCGCACCGTGTGGAGCGGACTCATCGACGACCAGCGGCTGTTGCGGCATGCATACGGGCTCGACGGGGTGGCCGAGGAACTGCTGTTCGCCTCCGGGCCGCTGCTCGTGGGCGCGGTGGTGCGCTGGGCGCCGCCGGCGGCCGGGGTGGCACTGAGCGCGTTGCTGGTGGCGGTCGGGACGGTCGTCTTCGCTCTGTCGCCGGGAGTGGCCGGGGTGCGGTCCGCGGCGGCCGGGTCCGGCCGGCCGGAGGGGCGATTGAAAGGCGCGCGAGGGCTGGTGCAGCCGGTGCTGGTGGCGGCGGGCGTCGGACTGGCCGTCGGTGCGCTGGATCTGCTGGTCATGGCCTTCGCCGAGCAGCGGCGGTACGGCGATGACACCGTGGCCTGGGTGCTCGCGGCGCTGTCGGCCGGAAGCGCGGTGGGCGGCCTGCTGAACGGCGCCGTGAACTGGCGTACATCCGCACGGGTACGACTTCCCCTGTCGGCGGCAGCTGTGGGTCTCATCCTGGCCGTTGCGGGCCTGGCCTCCGGCCTCGGTGTCCTCGCGGCGACCGTGGCCTGCGCGGGCCTGTTCATCGCCCCGGCCCTCACGACGTCGTACCTGATCGCGGACGAGTCCGCTCCACCGGGATTCCGCACCCAGGCGGGCGCCTGGGTCAACACGGCCGTCAACGCCGGGAGTTCGGGCGGCTCGGCGGCCGCGGGCCTGCTGGTGGGGCACCTGCCGCTGGGGGCGTGCTTCGCGGCGTCGGGGGCTGCCGTAGCCGTCATGGCTGCCATGGCTGCGGGCAGTCGTGCCGCTGGGGCGATGGGGGTCCCCCCTGCTCGAGCCTAGCCGAGAGCCTGGGGGCGGGTGGGCGCTGGGGGTACCCCCAGCTCGAAGAGCTTGGGGGAGGCGCCCTGCCCGCGCCGGTGAGCGAAACCCCGCCCGGCCGGCCCCAGCACCGGGTGCCGCTCGGCTGCACCCGCTCAGCCGCTACGGCTTGCCCCGCTGCCCCCGCAAGTGCTCCGCGATGGGCCGCAGGGACTTGTGCAGCTGTTCGAGGTCCTCGGGCGGAAGCAGATCGATGAAGTGGCGCCGCACAGAGGCCACATGGTGTGGCGCGACCTTCCTCATCGTCTCCATGCCGTGGTCCGTGAGGACCGCGTACAGGCCCCGGCGATCCGACTCGCAGTTCTCGCGGCGCACCAGGTCCGCGTTCTCCATACGTGTGATCTGGTGCGAGAGCCGGCTCTTGGACTGGAGGGTGGCGGCTGCGAGGTCGCTCATCCGCATCCGTACGCCCTCCGACTCCGAGAGATTCACCAGGATCTCGTAGTCGTTCATTGTCAGGCCGAACGGCTGCAGGTCTCGTTCGAGCTGGTACGTCAACAGCCTGTTGACCTCCAGGTGGGTGCGCCAGGCGCACTGCTCCGCATCGGTCAGCCAGCGCGTGGCCGTCTCGGTCTCCATGTATGAAGTCTACCTAAAAGGTTGAAAGGCGAACTAGTGAGGGTGGTGTGACTGTGCGCACGCGTTCGACGTCACACTCCGCAGACTACCGCTCACAGCCCGAAGCGACGCTGGAGGTCGCCCAGCTGTCCGGGAAGGCGCGGTGTCCCCGGCTGCTGCCCCTGGTGACCGGGCGCCCCGCCGCCCGGTACACCGGGCTCGCTCGGGACCGCTCCCGTGGCCTGCTCGGCCATGAGCGTTTCCGTGGACTGGAGCAGGACCGTGCCCGCCCCGACGAACTCGAACTGATGCTCCTCTCCGGAGGCCCCGCCAAGGCCCGTCATCGCACGTAGACCGCCCCATACGCCCGTCAGATATCCGTGATCGTAGTGATGGCACGGGGACGGGCAGTCGGCCCAGCCGACCAGGGCCTGCGGGTCCACTCGGATCGGGGGTTCCATGAACACCACCGGTCCGTTGGACGCTGCCACGAACTTGCCGGTTCCGATCAGCGTCAGGAAACCCGGAATGATCGACTGCTTGAGCGAGAGAGTTGGCTGAAAAGCGAGCAGGTTGCCCGAGCGAATGGTCAGGTTGCCGTCGTCCAGGTCATACGAATTCACGTCGAAGGCCCGGTCGGCGAGGAGCATCTTGCCCGAGCCCTCCGCCACCACCCAGTCGCTCGCGTGCAGAGGCGAATGGAACGACGTACGGACAATTCGGTCGAGACGGCCGTGCCCGACGCCGTTGAACTCGATCGAACCGTAGTAGGCGATCATCTTGCCCTTCTGCAGGAACCACTGGCTGCTCTTGAGCTCCACGCAGAAGGTGTACTTGTTGACGTTGTCGTCGGCCGGCAGCGTCATCGGGTCGTGGATCACGGGACCGGCGCCCGGGTAGGTGGTCACAGCTTCTCCTCCGACGCCTGGACGTACACCGCACCACTGCCGCTCAGCTCCAGCTGGAACGCCTCGCCGGAGCCGCGGCCCACCATGTCGCGCCAGCCGAGCGCCGAGGACAGCTTGTTGCGTACGTCGCCGTGGTGCGCGACATACGCCTGGGGGTCGACGTGGACCGGGCGCTGCGGGGTGATCGGCACCTCGAAGACGCCACCGTGCGCCATCACGGCGACCGCGCCGCGTCCCGTGAGGGTGGTGGTGAACAGGCCCTGGCCCGTGACCTGGCCGCGCACCATGCCCATGACGCCGCCCTGCGAGCCCATGAACATCGTGCCCTGCTGGAGGGTGCCCTCGAAGGCGAGCAGGCGGTCCGCCTCGACGTACAACGTGTCGCCCGTGAGGTTGATCACCTGGATGTGGTGGCCGCCGTGCCCGAACAGCACCGTGCCGCTGCCCTCCACTGTCATCAGCGGCGTCGCCTCGTTCGCGATGCGGCGGCCGATCATCGACATGACCCCGCCCTGGCCGCCCTGGATGTTGGGGGTGAAGGAGACGTCGCCCTTGTAGGCGAGCATCGCGCCGCGCTGGCTGAACAGCCGCTGCCCCGGCACGACCGTCGCCTCGATCATCTTCGCGTTCACTTCGCGGAAGGTCATCTCAGAGGTCCCCCGCGATCGTGTTGCGCTCGCTGGGCTGGACGTAGACCAGTCCGTCCCCCTCGAAGCGGATCTGGAACGCCTCGCCGCCGCCCTCACCGAAGAAGGTGCGGAACGTCACACCGGACTGGAACGACTGCCGAAGGTTCCCCTGGTGCGCGATGTAGGCGCCCGGGTCGACGATCAGCGGGTACTGCGCGCTCACCCGCAGCACCACCGCCGGACCGTCCGACATGATCGCGGCCTGGCCGTGGCCCTCGACGGTCGTCGTGAACAGGCCGTTGCCCTGCGAGGCGCCGCGCAGGCCGGTGAACGTCGTGCCCGTGCGCAGACCGGCGTCCGTGGCGAGGAGGTTGCTCGACTCGACGTACAGCTTGTCCCCCTGGAGGTTCACGAGGTTGATCTCCGAGGCCCGGTCCGCGAACCAGCACGTTCCGTGCCCCTTCACCTCCATCACGGTCATCTGCTCGCCGGTGAGCCGCCGGGTCACCATCCCCCGGATCCCCTCACCGCCGCCGGTGAGCTTCTTGAAGGCCATCTGCCCGTCGTACGCGACCATGGAGCCGTTCTTCGCCTTGACGGCGTCCCCGGTCATGTCGACGGCCAGCACCTTGCTGCCTTGGAGTCGGAACATCGCCACGGGGTGAAGGTAGCGGCCGGGCGGGCGGAGCGGACAGAGCCCGGAGGTGGATCCCGACCCTGACCCGCCCCCTAGGCGGCCCGGGCGTGCCGCCGAGGCAACCGGCGTGTCGCCGAGCTCACACGGCCGGCGGAGCGCCGACACCCCGCACCCCCGTTCCCGGCCCTCCGGGTCCCGGATGTCACAATGGGCGGGCGCTTGTGCGTGTGTTCACAAAGCGTCGACGACCCTCCCACCGAAGACGACCCTCCCACCGAAGGTGACCCGTGGACATAAAGACCGCCACCGCCCTCCGCCGGCTCCGCCTGGTCTCGGCCCCCGAGGCCGTCTCCTTCCTGCTGCTGCTCGTCTGCTCGGTGCTGAAGCGCACCACCGACTTCAACGCGGTGCCCGTCATGGGATCGATCCACGGGATCCTCTTCATCCTGTACGTGATCTTCTGGGCGGACGCCTGGAACCGCACCAAGTGGTCCGCGAAGACCGCCGCCCTCTACTTCGTCCTCTCCGTGCTGCCGACCGGCGGTTTCTTCGCCGAGCGCAAGCTGCGCCGCGAGGCCGAGGACGCCGTCATCGCCGCCCGCGCCCGCAAGGAAGGGATCGTGAACGCGTGATCGTCGCCTTCTCCGTGACGCCGCTCGGCGTCGGTGAGGACGTGGGGGAGTACGTCGCCGACGCCGTCAGGGTCGTACGCGAATCGGGTCTGCCGAACCGCACGGACGCCATGTTCACCTCGATCGAGGGTGAGTGGGACGAGGTGATGGACGTCGTCAAGCGCGCCGTCGCGGCGGTCGAGCAGCGCGCGCCTCGGGTCTCGCTCGTCCTGAAGGCGGACATCCGCCCCAGTGTCACGGACGGTCTCACCTCGAAGGTGGAGACGGTGGAGCGGTACCTGTCCACGGAGTGACGGGCCGTCAAGCAGCGGACACCCCGGCCCCGAGGGCCGGGGTTTTCTCGTTCCCGGGCTTTGAGCGATCGCTCAAATCTGCTGTAGTGTCAGGGTGCCTGATTGAGCAGTCGCTCAAAAAGGTGAAAGGTCCATTGACATGGGGGATTTGCAATGGGGCTCTACATAGAGGCGCACATACGCAGCGACCTCGACGAACTGTGGGCACGCACCCAGGACCCCGCGGAGCACCAGCGCTGGGACTTCCGCTTCACCGAGATCAACCATCTCCCGCGCGCGGAGGGCGAACCGCAGCACTTCCGGTACGCAACGCGCGTACTGCCGTTCCTGACGGTCTCCGGGACCGGGGTGTCGGCGGGGGAGAAGGTGCGACCGGACGGGACACGCACCTCCGCGCTGCGGTTTTCCTCGCCGCACCCGCTGTCGCTGATCGCCGAGGGGAGCGGCTACTGGCGGTATGTCCCCGACGGCGACGGCGTCCGCTTCCTGACCGGGTACGACTACCGGCCGCGCTGGGGCGCCTTCGGCGGGCTTGCCGACCGGCTGGTGCTGCGCCCCCTCATGGGCTGGGCGACGGCCTGGTCCTTCGACCGCCTCCGCCTCTGGCTGGAGCGTGGGATCACACCGGAGCGCGCGTTGGTGAACTGGTGCGCGGAACTTGTCGTACGCGCCCTGGTCGTCACCATCGCCTGCACCGGCCTGGGCCTGCGCTCCCTCCTGCGTCTGCTGGGCCCGTTCGCGGCGGCGACGGCCTATCTGTGCCCGCTGCTGCTGGCCGTCACCATCTCCCTGGCCCTGTTCAAGTCGCCCCTCGCGTGCACGCCGGCCGCGCGCCGCTGTCTGCGCACCCCGCCCACCCGGATGACCGCCCCGCGTCTGCTCGCCACCCTGGAGGGGCGTTCATGACCTCGATCTTCCGTACGGTGATGGGCGCGGACTTCGAGCGGCTGCACCCTCAGCTGCGGCGTCGCTTCTCCGTGGGGCTGGTGAGCGGTCAGGCGTGCACCGGGCGCGGGGTGATGGACCGCGTCTGGCACGGCAGGGGGTTGGTGAAGCCGTTCCTTGCGCTCGGCGGCACGCGCAACATCCTCGTCCCTCGTCAGGGCCGGAACGTCCCCTTCGTCATCGAGAACGTGCCGTACGCCGACACGTTCGGCCGCGAGACGGTGACGTTCGTGCGCACCTTCGACCTTCCCGGCCGTGCGCGCCGCTTCGACGCGCAGATGGTGCTCAGCCCGAAGGGGGACCGCGTCCTCGACTACCTGGGCACGCACCAGCACCTGGCGAGCGATCTGTACTTCAGGGCGGAGCCGGACGGGTCGCTGCTCATCCGCTCCGGCGAACACCGCTTCAGGGAGGGGCCGGTGGATGTCCGGGTCCCCGAACTGATCGGCGCGGAGGCGGAGGTGCGGGAGTCGTTCGACGAGTCGACGGGATGCTTCCGGATCCGGGTGCGGGTGGTGAGCCGGTACTTCGGCCCGCTGTTCGGCTATGAGGGATCGTTCACGGTGTCGTACGAGGATGTCGGGGTGCGGGGTGTGCGTCCCGGGCTGCGGCCGGTCCGGGAGGAGGCGCGGGCGTGAGCGAGGCGACGAAGCAGAAACTGCTGGAGGGGGCGTTGCGGACGCTCACCGAGCAGGGGATCGCCAAGACGTCTGCCCGTACGATCGCGGCGGCCGCCGGGGTCAACCAGGCGCTGGTCTTCTACCACTTCGGCTCCGTGGACGAGCTGCTCGCGGCGGCCTGCCGGTACGGGACCGAGCAGCGGGTGGCACGGTACCGGGAGCGGCTCGACCGGATCGGCTCCCTCGGTGAACTCCTCGCGTTCGGGCGGGAGATGCACGAGGAGGAGAAAGCCGCGGGGCATGTGGCGGTCCTCGGCCAGCTGCTGGCCGGGGCCCAGGCCCACGCCCGTCTCGCCCCCGCCACGGCGGCGGGGCTCGATCTGTGGATCGTGGAGATCGAACGGGTGCTGGAGCGGGTGCTGACGTCGACGCCGCTGGGGGAGTTCACCGACGCCGGGGGGCTCGCACGTGCTGTGTCGGCGTCCTTCGTGGGGATCGAACTGTACGAGGGGGTGGACCCGCAGGGCGCGAGCGCCGCACTGTCCGCCCTGGACCAGCTGGCGTCCCTGCTGGCGGCACTGGACGACCTGGGCCCGGTGGCCCAGCGGGCGGTCCGCCATGCACTGCGCCGGGCATCACTCCCGTAGGTCTGCGCCTCGGCGCCCGGCGGCTGCCGCCTGAGCCCGTGCCGGGGCCGGGGGGCGGCAGCGACACGGTGGGGATTCACCGGGTCGTCCCGCCAGGCCGAAGCCGCGGTGGTCCCGGGCTTGGCGGTCGGCCCCGGGGGCCCCGCGCTCAGCGGTTCCTGTTGTTCCCGTAGGTCTGCGCCTCCGCGCCCCGCGGCTGCCGCCCGAGCCCCAGCCGGGGCCGGGGCGGCAGCGACGCCGCGGAGATTCGCCGGGCCAAGGAGCCCCGGCGGTCCCGGAGCCCCGACCACCCCCGGAAGACCCGGCGGCCCCGGCGCGGCCCCGTGCTCGGCGGTTCCTGGTGCTCAGCGCTCCCGTTCCACGTAGTCCCTGAAGTGCTCCAGATCGCTGCGGACGAGGCGTTCGATGACGTTGGCCTGGGCGAATCCCTTAGGTCCGCCGAACGTCTCCCTGATGGTGTCGGGGTCGTACTCGATCCGGGCCTGGACCCGGGTGTGGGTCTTGTCGATCTGCTGCAGCGAGAAGGACCCCGCCAGCTGGGGGGCTTCCGTGGTGCGCCACTCCATGACGCGTTCACCGCGGTCGGAGACCTGGGCGTCGAACTCCCGGGACCGGCCGCCGGCCTCGACGTTCAGATGCGCCCGGCCGCTTGCCTCCGTACGGGCCTCGCGCACGCCTTCCAGGAAGCTCGGATAGTTCTCCACGCGGTGAAGGCTCTTCCAGGCTCTGTCGATCGGGACTCCGACGTCGACGTGTTCTTCAAGTGTGCTCATGGCTCACCTCCACGGTCGGCTCATGACTCATGGCCTTCTGCTTCCAGTGTGCGCCCGGCCCCAGCCCGTCTCCCGAAAAGCGAGACGGGGCTGACCAGCATGTGACCGGCCGGTAAGGTCAATGACGTGCCGAAGCCCCTCAGCCTGTCCTTCGACCCCATCGCCCGCGCCGACGAACACTGGAAGCAGCGGTGGGGAAGCGTGCCGTCCATGGCCGCGATCACCTCGATCATGCGGGCGCAGCAGATCCTGCTCGCCGAGGTCGACGCGGTCGTGAAACCGTACGGACTGACCTTCGCGCGGTACGAGGCGCTGGTGCTGCTCACCTTCTCCAAGGCGGGCGAGCTGCCGATGTCCAAGATCGGTGAGCGGCTCATGGTGCACCCCACATCCGTCACGAACACCGTCGACCGGCTGGTTAAGTCCGGACTCGTCGCCAAGCGGCCCAATCCCAACGACGGCCGCGGCACCCTGGCCTCCATCACCGACAAGGGCCGCGAGGTGTGCGACGCGGCCACCCGCGACCTGATGGCGATGGACTTCGGGCTCGGTGTCTACGACGCGGAGGAATGCGCCGAGATCTTCGCGATGCTGCGCCCGCTGCGGGTCGCCGCGGGGGACTTCGAAGGGGAGTAGTACGTGGTCGGAGGGCGCCGGGGGCGGCCGAAGATCGCCCGAAACCGGTGGTTACGCTCGTACCCATGAAAAAGAGCGTGCTGACCCGCTACCGCGTGATGGCCTACGTCACCGGCGTGCTGCTGGTCCTGCTGACCCTCGGTGTGATCGCCAAGTACGTGCTGGACGTGAACGGCGCCGCGGACTTCACCCGCGTCGTCGGCATCGCGCACGGCTGGCTGTACGTCGTCTACCTGATCTTCGCCTTCGACCTCGGCTCCAAGGCGAAGTGGCCGGTCGGCAAGCAGCTGTGGGTGCTGCTGGCGGGAACGATCCCGACGGCAGCCTTCTTCGTGGAGCGCAAGGTCAGCCACGAGCTGGAGGCGAAGCTCGCGGACGAGGCGCCTGTCGTCGCCAAGGCCTGAGGCCTGACGTCCGAGGCCTCGGGCCCTGCCCGTCACCGCCGTACGGCGGACGCGTACACGTCCTCGTACGGCGGCCTCGTACTGCGGTTCCTCGCGTCCGGTCACCATGACGGACCACGACTGGCGCACATGCCGGTCGACATTTACTTGGACGTCCTAGTAAATTCGAGGGTATGGACGCTGACGCCATCGAGGAGGGCCGCCGACGCTGGCAGGCCCGCTACGACGCCTCGCGCAAGCGCGAGGCCGACTTCACCACGCTCTCCGGCGATCCCGTGGAGCCGGTGTACGGACCGCGGCCCGGAGACACGTACGAGGGCTTCGAACGGATCGGCTGGCCGGGGGAGTACCCCTTCACCCGCGGCCTGTACCCGACCGGCTACCGAGGGCGGACGTGGACCATCCGGCAGTTCGCCGGCTTCGGCAATGCCGAACAGACGAACGAACGCTACAAAATGATCCTGGACGCCGGCGGCGGCGGCCTGAGCGTCGCCTTCGACATGCCGACCCTCATGGGACGCGACTCCGACGACCCGCGTTCGCTCGGCGAGGTCGGGCACTGCGGTGTGGCGATCGACTCGGCGGCCGACATGGAGGTCCTGTTCAAGGACATCCCGCTCGGGGACGTCACGACCTCGATGACGATCAGCGGGCCGGCCGTCCCCGTGTTCTGCATGTACCTGGTCGCCGCGGAGCGGCAGGGCGTCGCTCCGTCCGTACTCAACGGCACGCTCCAGACGGACATCTTCAAGGAGTACATCGCCCAGAAGGAGTGGCTCTTCCAGCCCGAGCCGCACCTCCGTCTGATCGGCGACCTGATGGAGTACTGCGCGTCCGGCATCCCCGCGTACAAGCCGCTGTCCGTCTCCGGCTACCACATCCGGGAGGCGGGCGCGACGGCCGCGCAGGAGCTGGCGTACACGCTCGCGGACGGGTTCGGGTACGTGGAGCTGGGGCTCAGCCGCGGGCTCGACGTGAATGTCTTCGCCCCCGGCCTGTCCTTCTTCTTCGACGCGCACGTCGATTTCTTCGAGGAGATCGCCAAGTTCCGTGCGGCGCGCAGGATCTGGGCGCGGTGGATGCGGGACGTCTACGGGGCCACGTCCGAGAAGGCGCAGTGGCTGCGCTTCCACACGCAGACCGCCGGTGTCTCGCTGACCGCGCAGCAGCCGTACAACAACGTGGTGCGTACGGCGGTGGAGGCGCTGGCCGCGGTGCTGGGCGGCACCAACTCGCTGCACACCAACGCCCTGGACGAGACGCTGGCGCTGCCGAGCGAGCAGGCGGCGGAGATCGCGCTGCGCACGCAGCAGGTGCTCATGGAGGAGACCGGCGTCGCCAACGTCGCCGATCCGCTGGGCGGTTCGTGGTACGTCGAGCAGTTGACGGACCGGATCGAGGCGGACGCGGAGCGGATCTTCGAGCAGATCAGGGAGCGGGGGCTGCGGGCCCATCCGGACGGGCAGCACCCGATCGGTCCGATCACCTCGGGGATTCTGCGCGGCATCGAGGACGGCTGGTTCACGGGCGAGATCGCGGAGTCCGCGTTCCGGTACCAGCAGGCGCTGGAGAAGGGCGACAAGAAGGTGGTGGGCGTGAACGTCCACACCGGGTCGGTGACCGGGGACCTGGAGATCCTGCGGGTCAGTCATGAGGTGGAGCGGGAGCAGGCTCGGGTGCTGGCCGCCCGGCGGACGGCCAGGGACGACGCGGCCGTGCGGGCCGCACTCGACGGGATGCTCGCCGCTGCGCGGTCCGGGGCCAACATGATCGAGCCGATGCTGGACGCCGTGCGGGCGGAGGCGACGCTCGGGGAGATCTGCGGGGTGCTTCGGGACGAGTGGGGGGTGTACACGGAGCCGCCCGGCTTCTGACGGGACTTCACCGACGCGGTGGGGGACCGGGGGTGGGCCCGGGGGGCGCGGGGTTTCGGGGGTTTTGGGGGGGGGGGGGGGGACGGGG
>NZ_JBEOZU010000083.1:14696-41389 GCF_040298185.1 Streptomyces sp. NPDC001634
TGGTGCGGGGGGGGGTGGGTCCCGGCCCCCCCCCGTATTCGGAGGTCTCCCCCCCCCGCGCCGCCCCCGGCCCGTGCGCCGGGGGGCCCCCCGCGTTTCCGTGTGTAAGGCACGGGCGTCGGCGAACGCGGCGATCTCCATCGGCACGGCGTACCAGGAGACCGACTCCGTGCACGGGTTCCTTCGCCACCGCCGGACTGACGAGCGCCTCACCAACGGCTGATCCACAGGGCCGGGCGGTAGCCGCGGCGGCGCCCTAGGCGTCCTGTGAGGCTCCCGCCAGGCCGTACAGCAGCACCCGTGTGAAGCCGCGCACCCACTCCTCGTCCGCCGGTTCCGCGCTGACCAGAGTGCGGTGCACCACCGCGCCCGCCACCATGTCGAAGATCAGGTCGACCGTGCGGGCCGTCTCGTCCGGGTCGGATTCCGGGGGGAGTTCGCCGCGGGCCTGGGCGCGTGCCCGGCCCTCCAGAACCAGCCGCTTCTGCCGCTCCACGATCGATGCGCGGATGCGCTCGCGCAAGGCGTCGTCGCGGGTCGACTCAGCGACCACCGCCATCAGGCCGCTCCGGGCCGCCGGGCGGTCCAGGATCGCCGCGAACTGCAGGACAACGCCCTCGATGTCGGCGGCGAGGCTGCCGCGGTCGGGGAGCTCCAGTTCGTCGAAGAGTTCGGCGACCGCGTCCACGACCAGTTCGTGTTTGCCCGCCCAGCGGCGGTACAGCGTCGTCTTCGCAACGCCCGCCCGCGTCGCCACGTCCCCCAGCGTCAGCTTCGACCAGCCCATCTGCACCAGGGCCTCCCGCGTGGCCGCGAGGATCGCGGTGTCCGCCTCGGCGCTGCGGGGGCGTCCTGTGGCGCGTGGAGCGGGACGGCTCTGCATCCCATGACCATAACCGGCTGTTGCTGTGCGGCCGTGAGGGACATCACCAGGGGATGGTGTTCCCGAGGCACTCGGTGCCATTACGCTACGACTCGTAGCGAAACCACTGGTGTGGGTGGGGACCCGGCGCGGACGGTGATCCGCCGGGCACGGCTTTCGCAACGCTTTTCGCAGCGGCGTACGGAAGGGGGAGGATGTACTCATGCAGCCACGGAACATGTCCATGAGCGGAGTCGTCGACCTCGCCGCGGTGAAGGCAGCCCAGGAGGCCAAGGCGAAGGCGGAGCGGGCGCGCGCCGAAGCGGCGCGGGAGGGCGGGGGAGGGGCGGTCTCCCCGGCCGACCTCGTCATCGACGTCGATGAGGCGGGGTTCGAGCTCGACGTCCTGCAGCGGTCCACCGAGGTGCCGGTCGTCATCGACTTCTGGGCCGAGTGGTGCCAGCCCTGCAAGCAGCTGAGCCCGGTCCTGGAGCGGCTGGCCGTCGAGTACAACGGCCGGTTCGTGCTCGCCAAGATCGACGTCGATGCCAACCAGACGTTGATGCAGCAGTTCGGGGTCCAGGGGATCCCGGCCGTCTTCGCCGTCGTCGCCGGGCAGGCGCTGCCCCTCTTCCAGGGTGCCGCCCCCGAGCAGCAGATCCGTGCGACCCTCGACCAGCTCGTCCAGGTGGCCGAGCAGCGCTTCGGGCTGACCGGCCTGATCGTCGACCCCGACGCCGAGCCGGGAGGCGCACAGGCGGCCCCCCAGGTCCCGGCAGGCCCCTACGACGCGTTGCTCGAGGCCGCCGTACAGGCCCTGGACGCAGGTGACTTGAGCGGTGCGGTCCAGGCGTACAAGAACGTGCTGAGCGACGACCCGGGCAACACGGAGGCCAAGCTGGGCCTCGCCCAGGCCGAGTTGCTGCAGCGGGTGCAGGAACTGGACCCGCAGCAGGTGCGCAAGGACGCCGCCGAGAAGCCCGGTGACGTACCGGCACAGATCGCCGCAGCGGACCTGGATCTGGTGGGCGGGCACGTGGAGGATGCGTTCGGCAGGCTCATCGAGACCGTGCAGCGTACGGCGGGGGACGACCGGGACGCCGCACGGCTGCGGCTGCTGGAACTCTTCGAGGTGGTCGGTGCCGACGACCCGCGTGTGACGGCGGCGCGTCGGGCGCTCGCGAGGGCTTTGTTCTGACCAGTTGCTAAACGCTCGGGCTTGTGATGCCCGAGTGAAAGATTTGCCGACAGAGGCACACGGCGGCCGTGCTTTACCAAATCTTGGTAATCGCGGCCGCTGTTACTGGGAGTAAGTCGGAGCCTTGATTCTGTCGGCTTCTGTCCGCACTTCAACCGTTTCGCCATCCCCCTTTGCGCCACGAAGAGTTGCCGGACGATACCGACGGGTCGTAGTTCGGTTATCCGGCCGTTACTAGTGAGTAACGAACCCCCTTGCGGGGGCGGCGAGAATGCACCACGATCGGCGACGCTCGGTCCATCGCCGTACCCGACAGCCAGCTGGGTCAACGGATTGTTCGTGGGTCCCCACCGAGCAGGAGCCGGCGGCAGTGGCGCCGGGTCCTGGACAGGGGGGTCTCCGCCGCGGCGGAGCCTGTCCGGCAGGTTGTGCGTGATGCGTGTCAGGCGCGACCAGTGGTTGTCGCTCGGGGGTGATCGCCGGTGATTCGGGCGCGGTTGGTGCCTCCGAGTGCGGGCGCTCTCCTTCCCGAGGACGTAGCACTTCTCCCATCCCTGCCCGGCTGAGCCGCCGACCGGTAGCGAGCTGGGGTCAGGAGATGTACGTCCGAGAAGGAGGAAATATGGAGTCCCAGGTGCGTGGCGGGACCAGATGGAAGCGGTTCGCTGTGGTCATGGTGCCCAGCGTCGCCGCTACGGCAGCGATAGGTGTCGCCCTCGCGCAGGGCGCTCTGGCCGCGTCGTTCAGCGTGTCGGGGCAGTCGTTCAAGGTCACGGCGCAGAATCTCCACGGTGAGGGCTTCGCGCAGTACGGGGCCATCGACCAGGGGTACACCCTCTCCGGCGGGAAGACGGCTCACCCCGTCGCGGTCTCTTCGTTCAAGAGCGCCCGCATCCAGAAGATGTGCCAGTCGGTCGTCACCCCGAACATCCCGGTGCTCGGCTCCGTCAGCCTCACGCTGACGGCGGGCGACAGCACGGATGAGAAGAAGCAGGTCACGGCCGACAACCTGTACATCGACGTCGAGGACCTCGGCGCGGATGCCGTGTTCCACGGCATCGACATCGGTGTGGCCGCCGGCGACACGGCCGCCAGCAAGGGCGGCAAGGGCCCGGGCATGAAGGGTGGCGGCGAGCAGGCCAACCCGAACGGCTTCGCCCAGCAGGCCGAATCCGCGGACCTGAGCGACGTGAAGCAGACGGCGTGGGCGACCACCGCCGGAACCTTCACGCTGCCCGGTCTGCACATGTCGCTGTCGACGGGTACTCACGAGTGCTACTAGGCACTCGGTGACGGGCGGGGGCCTGAAGCCCCCGCCCGTCCGCTCTGGGCCCACATGCTTCACACACCCCCCACATCACCACCGCAGTACCACCCTCACCGCAGCAACACCGCTCCAGGGAGCTTTTCCATGAACGCCGAGTCGCCCGCGCAGAACGAGCACTATCTCAGCGTCTTCCGGCGGCGCTTCCGCGACTGGCGGGGCACCCGTCCGTTCTGGGCCGGACTCCTCGTCCTGCTGGCCGGCGGCCCGATCATCTACTTCCCGTACTACCACCTCCAGATCGGGCACCTCACGCTGGCGATGTCCACCACAGCGGGAGCCGGGTCCCTGATCATCGGCGTGCTGCTGGTCGTCCTGGGCATCAGTCTCTGGTTCCAGAAGCACATCCGGACCTTCGCGGGCGTCGCGTCGATCCTGCTGGGGCTGGTGTCCCTGCCGGTGTCCAACTTCGGTGGTTTCGTGGTCGGCTTCCTGCTCGCCCTGGTGGGCGGTGCGATGGCGGTCGCCTGGGCGCCCGGCGTACCGCCCGAGCCGCAGGCCGGGCTGGGCGCCGAGACGGGCGGCGGAACGCCGGAGGGCGTGGACGCGGGTGCCGTCGACGCGGGTGCCGTCGACCAGGTGGGCGAGCCGAACGATCTGTCAGGAACGAGCCCGGCCAACGGGGCGAACGGGAGGCACAGTGCCGGCTGACGAGGTGACCCACGGGACTGACGCGGATGCGTCCCGTGTGAGATCCGGGCCGCGGCACGCGGCCCCAAGGAAGCCGCTGTTCAACAGGTTCCACATGCCTGCGGGCAAGGCGATCGCGCTGGCGGCGATGCCGACGGCGGTCTTCATGGGGATGGGACTGAACTCCACGTTCGCCCGCGCCGACGACCACCCGTCGTCGAAGGCCCTGACGGCCGAGGAGTACCAGAAGTGCGTCGAGGCGGTGAACGGCTCCTCGGACGCCTCGTCCTCGCCTTCGCCGTCCGCCTCGGCGAGCGCGTCCAAGTCGGCCGACACGCCCTCGCCGTCGGCCACGGCCTCCGCGGACAAGTCGGCGGACAAGACGTCGGACAAGACCTCTTCGTCGGATTCAGGTTCCGGCGGCAAGGCCGCGCCCGCGCCGTCCGCGTCCGAGTCCTCGGCGGGCACGTCCGGCACGTCGTCGGGCTCCGGTGCGTCCACGCCGAGCCCGTCGGCCTCCGAGAGCGGCAAGAACCTGCTGGAGACCATCGGGGACGCGATCAACGGTGTCCTCACGGGTGGCTCCGCATCAGGCTCGGGCTCGTCGGCGAGCGCAAGCCCCACGCCGTCCGCGTCCGCCTCGGCGCCCGCGACGAAGGACACGTCCTCCACCGTCAAGGACACGACCAAGAAGGTCACCGACACGGTCAAGGACACCGTGAAGGACACGACGGACACGGCGACGAAGGCGGCCTCCGAGGCCACCAAGGCGGCCGACACCGTGAAGTCGGCGGCGGCGTCCGCGACCCCGAGCCCGTCCGCGAGCTCCACCCCGGCCAACTGCGTCGCGGCCACCGACGCCCAGGGCGGTGTCGAGAAGACCCTGGCCCTGCCCGACGCCCCGTGGCACCTTCAGGCCAGCTCGCTGCTGCTCAAGAGCGCCGACTACCAGGGCATCGTCAAGGTGCGCACGGCCAACGGCACCGTCAAGAAGGTCCTGAAGTACGTGATCTCCGGTGGTACCGACATCGGCGATCTGCACCAGCTCGTCGACGGCCAGAAGGGCGAGACGTACCACGTCCAGGCGGGCAAGGGCACGACGTCGACGATCCGCGACGGCACGACCGTGATGTACACGGAGAGCATCTCCGGCAACCTGTTCGGTCTGATCCCGGTGACATTCAGCCCGGACAACCCGCCGCCGCTGAACATCCCGCTGATCTACTTCACCAACGTGAAGGTCACTCAGGCCGGCCAGTTCGGCGGGACGCTGACCGTGCCCGGCATGCACCAGTACGTCACCGGAGCGAGCTGAGCATCACTCAAGACCCGTTCGGGAGCCGCGAAAAGAGCTGTGGCCCGGTTCCCCCGCCGACGCGGGGAGCCGGGCCACAGCTCTGCGTCGGCCGACCCCGTGAAACACCGAGGGCGCCCCCTGCCACAGGGGGCGCCCTCGGGTTCGTACGCGAGCCGGATCAGCCGCGGCGGCCCTCGCCCAGGTGGTGGACGCGGACCATGTTCGTGGTGCCCGGGACGCCGGGCGGGGAACCGGCGGTCATGACCACGATGTCGCCCACGTTGAACCGGTTCAGCTTGATCAGCTCATGGTCGACCAGCTCGACCATCTCGTCGGTGCTGTGCACGAACGGCACGACGTGCGACTCCACGCCCCAGCTCAGCGCGAGCTGGTTGCGGGTGGCCTCGTCCGTGGTGAACGCCAGGATCGGCTGGGCCGCGCGGTAGCGGGACAGCCGGCGGGCGGTGTCGCCGGACTTGGTGAAGGCCACCAGGCCCTTGCCGCCCAGGAAGTCCGCGATCTCACAGGCGGCACGGGCCACCGAACCGCCCTGAGTCCGCGGTTTCTTGCCGGGAACCAGGGGCTGCAGGCCCTTGGAGAGCAGCTCCTCCTCGGCCGCGACGACGATCTTCGACATCGTCTTGACCGTCTCGATCGGGTAAGCACCCACGCTCGACTCGGCCGACAGCATGACCGCGTCCGCGCCGTCCAGGATCGCGTTGGCCACGTCGGAGGCCTCGGCGCGGGTCGGACGGGAGTTGGTGATCATCGACTCCATCATCTGGGTCGCCACGATCACCGGCTTGGCGTTGCGGCGGCACAGCTCGATGAGCCGCTTCTGCACCATCGGGACCTTCTCGAGCGGGTACTCGACGGCCAGGTCGCCACGGGCGACCATCACGCCGTCGAACGCCATCACGACGTCCTCCATGTTGGCCACCGCCTGCGGCTTCTCCACCTTGGCGATGACCGGGACGCGGCGGCCCTCCTCGTCCATGACGCGGTGGACGTCCTTGACGTCGTCGGCGTCCCGCACGAAGGAGAGCGCGACCAGGTCGCAGCCCATGCGCAGCGCGAAGCGCAGGTCCTCGATGTCCTTCTCGGACAGCGCAGGGACGTTCACCGCCGCGCCGGGCAGGTTGATGCCCTTGTGGTCGGAGATGACGCCGCCCTCGATGACGATCGTCCTCACCCGGGGGCCGTCGACGTCCAGCACCTTCAGCTCGACGTTGCCGTCGTTGATCAGGATCTGGTCGCCCTTGGAGACGTCACCGGGCAGGCCCTTGTACGTCGTACCGCAGATGTGCTTGTCGCCCGGAACGTCCTCGGTGGTGATGGTGAACTCGTCACCGCGCACCAGCTCGACCGGACCCTCCGCGAAGGTCTCCAGACGGATCTTCGGGCCCTGCAGGTCGGCGAGGACACCGATGGCCTTGCCGGTCTCGGCGGACGCGGCACGGACGCGGACGTACCGCGCCTCGTGCTCTTCGTGCGTGCCGTGGCTGAAATTGAAGCGGGCCACGTTCATGCCGGCTTCGATCAGTGCGACGAGCATGTCGTGGGAGTCGACCGCGGGGCCGAGAGTACAGACGATTTTCGAACGGCGCATGGGGCGATCCTATCGGTTTGTTTCGCTACGGAATATTCCGTCTGGCGGAAAATACAAATGGGCGGGTTCGCGCTCAGGCGAGATCCGGTCGAATTCGTTCAGTTGCCCTTTCCGACCAGTGCGTACGTCTGCGTGGCGATCTCCAGTTCCTCGTCGGTCGGAACCACGGCGACCGCCACCCGCGCGGACGCGGGCGAGACCAGCCGCGGCTCGTCGCCGCGTACGGCGTTCAGGGCGCCGTCGACCGCCAGGCCCAGCTCCTGCAGGCCCGCAACGGCGGCCTCCCGCACCGTGGCCGCGTTCTCGCCCACCCCGGCGGTGAAGGCGATGGCGTCCACCCGGCCGAGTACCGCGTAGTAGGCACCGATGTACTTCTTCAGCCGATGGATATAGATGTCGAAGGCGAGTCGCGCCTCCTCGTCTCCCTCGTCGACCCGGCGGCGGATCTCCCGCATGTCGTTGTCGCCGCACAGCCCGAACAGACCGCTCCTCTTGTTGAGGAGAGTGTCGATCTCGTCCATGGACATTCCGCCAACACGCATCAAATGGAAGATGACCGCGGGATCCAGGTCGCCCGAGCGCGTCCCCATCACAAGCCCCTCCAGCGGCGTGAGCCCCATGGAAGTGTCCACGCACCGGCCGCCCCTGACCGCCGAGGCGGACGCCCCGTTGCCCAGATGCAGCACGATGACGTTGACGTCCTCCGGAGCCTTGCCCAGCAGCTTCGCGGTCGCCCGGGACACATACGCGTGCGAGGTCCCGTGGAACCCGTACCGCCGGATCCGGTGCCGGTCCGCGATCTTCGCATCGATCGCGTAGCGCGCCGCGGACTCCGGCATGGTCGTGTGGAACGCCGTGTCGAAGACGGCGACCTGCGGCAGGTCCGGGCGCAGCGCCATGGCCGTACGGATACCGGTGAGGTTGGCCGGGTTGTGCAGCGGCGCGACGGGGATCAGCCGCTCGATCTCGGTGAGCACGGCGTCGTCGATGACGGTCGGCTCGGTGAAGAACATGCCGCCGTGCACCACCCGGTGGCCGATGGCGGCCAGCTCGGGCGAGTCGAGTCCCAGGCCGTCCTTGGACAGCTCCTCGGCCACGGCCTTGAGGGCGGCGTGGTGGTCGGCGATCGGGCCGTTCTGCTCCCGGGTCTCGCCCGTGAGCAGCGCCGTGTGCGTGGACCGGGAGGTCTGCTCGCCGATGCGCTCGACGAGGCCCACGGCCAGCCGGCTGCCGTCACGCATGTCCAGCAGCTGGTACTTCACCGACGAGGAGCCGGAGTTGAGGACGAGGACGCGGGAGGGGCTCACTGGGCGGTTGCCTTCTCGTTGGGGGTCTGGGCCTGGATCGCCGTGATGGCGACCGTGTTGACGATGTCCTGGACGAGGGCGCCCCGGGACAGGTCGTTGACGGGCTTGCGCAGGCCCTGCAGGACCGGGCCGACCGCGATCGCGCCGGCCGAGCGCTGCACGGCCTTGTAGGTGTTGTTGCCGGTGTTGAGGTCCGGGAAGATCAGCACGGTCGCCTGCCCGGCGACCTCCGAGTCCGGCAGCTTGGTCGCCGCGACGCTGGGCTCGACGGCGGCGTCGTACTGGATCGGCCCCTCGATCCTCAGATCGCCCCGGCGCAGCCGCACCAGCTCGGTGGCTTCGCGCACCTTGTCGACATCGGCGCCCGAGCCGGAGGTGCCGGTGGAGTACGACAGCATCGCGATCCGCGGCTCCACACCGAACTGCTCGGCGGTGGTGGCCGACTGGACGGCGATGTCGGCGAGCTGCTCGGCGTTCGGGTCGGGGTTCACGGCGCAGTCGCCGTAGACGAGGACCTTGTCCGCGAGACACATGAAGAAGACCGAGCTGACGATCTTCGATTCCGGCTTCGTCTTGATGATCTCGAAGGCGGGCCGGATGGTGGCGGCCGTGGAGTGCACGGACCCGGAGACCATGCCGTCGGCGAGGCCCTCCTGGACCATGAGGGTGCCGAAGTAGTTGACGTCGGCGACGACGTCGTACGCCAGCTCGACCGTGACACCCCTGTGGGCGCGCAGCTGGGCGTACTTCTCGGCGAAGGTCTCACGCAGCTCGGAGGTGGCCGGATCGATCAGCTGGGAGTCGCCGAGGTCGATGCCGAGGTCGGCGGCCTTCTTGCGGATCTGGTCGACGGGTCCGAGCAGGGTCAGGTCGCAGACACCGCGTCGCAGCAGCACCTCGGCGGCGTGCAGCACGCGCTCCTCGGTGCCCTCGGGGAGCACGACCCGGCGCTTGTCGGCGCGGGCCTGCTCCAGCAGCTTGTGCTCGAACATCATCGGGGTGACCCGGTCGCTGCTCGGGGCGGACACCCTCTTGAGCAGGTCCGTTGTGTCGACGTACCGCTCGAAGAGCCCGAGCGCCCGCTCCGCCTTGCGCGGGGTGGCCGCGTTCAGCTTCCCCTCCAGGGAGAAGAGCTGGGCGGCGGTGGGGAAGCTGTTGCCGGACACCGAGATCACCGGGGTGCCGGGGGCGAGGCGGGCGGCGAGAGTGAGGATCTCCTCGCTGGGCACCTCGTCGAGGGTGAGCAGCACACCGGCGATCGGCGGGGTGCCGGCACTGTGCGCGGCGAGCGAGCCGACGACCAGATCGGCGCGGTCGCCCGGGGTCACCACAAGACAACCCGGAGTCAGGGCGTTGAGGAAGTTCGGCAGCATGGCGCCGCCGAAGACGAAGTCGAGGGCGTCCCGCGCCAGGCCCGAGTCGTCACCGAGGACCACCTTGGCGCCGAGCGCGTGCGTGATCTGGGCGACCGTGGGGGCGGACAGGGCAGGATCGTCGGGAAGGACGTAACAGGGCACGGGAAGCCGCGAGTCGAGCCGCCCGGCTATCTCGTCCCGGTCCTCGCGGGCCACGCGGTTGACGACCATGGCGAGGACGTCACAGCCCAGCCCGTCGTAGGCGCGATAGGCGTTGCGTGTCTCGGCGCGCACGGACTCGGCGGTCTGCTTCCGTCCGCCCACGACCGGGATCACGGACGCCCCGAACTCGTTGGCGAGCCGGGCGTTGAGGGACAGTTCGTCCGGGAGCTGGGTGTCGGCGAAGTCGGTGCCGAGAACGAGGACGACGTCGTAGTCGCGGGCCACGGCGTGGAACCGGTCGACGAGCGTGGACACCAGCTCGTCGGTCCCGCGCTCGGCCTGGAGCGCGGACGCCTCGGGGTAGTCCAGCCCGTACACGGTCGCCGGGTCCTGGGAGAGCCGGTAGCGGGCGCGCAGCAGCTCGAAGAGACGGTCCGGCCGGTCATGGACGAGGGGGCGGAAGACGCCCACCCGGTCCACCTGCCGGGTCAGGAGCTCCATGACTCCCAGTTCGACGACCTGACGGCCGTCGCCTCGGTCGATACCGGTCACGTACACGCTGCGCGTCACGCGTGCTCTCCGTTTCGTCTGTGGGGGTGGGGGCTTCCTGACCGATCCTGGGTGAAATTGTGGGGTTCCGTGACCTGCGAAAATCATCCGCGAGGGTGAGCGGAACCCCCTTGACAATACCTCTGCGGCTGGTTAAGGCGCCTCCCGGTCCGAGTGTCCGGGCGGGAGCGGCATCGCCCTGTGGGCCGTGAAACAATCGGACTGGCTCACCGGTATCAACAGCGAGCAGGAGACACAGCACGATGCGCATCGGAGTACTCACCGCAGGCGGCGACTGCCCGGGCCTGAACGCAGTGATCCGGTCGGTCGTGCACCGAGCGGTAGCGCAGTACGGCGACGAGGTGATCGGCTTCGAGGACGGCTACCGGGGCCTGCTAGAAGGTCACTACCGCACCCTCGACCTCGACGGCGTCAGCGGCATCCTGGCGCGCGGCGGAACCATTCTCGGCTCCTCCCGCCTGGAGCGCGACCGCCTGCGCGAGGCCTGTGAGAACGCCTCGGACATGATCCGCGACTTCGGTATCGACGCCCTGATCCCGATCGGCGGCGAGGGCACGCTCACGGCGGCGCGGATGCTCTCGGACGCGGGCCTGCCGGTGGTCGGCGTCCCCAAGACGATCGACAACGACATCTCGTCCACGGACCGCACCTTCGGCTTCGACACCGCGGTGACCGTGGCCACCGAAGCCATGGACCGTCTGAAGACCACGGCCGAGTCCCACCAGCGTGTGATGGTCGTGGAGGTCATGGGCCGCCACGCCGGCTGGATCGCGCTGGAGTCGGGCATGGCGGCCGGCGCCCACGGCATCTGCCTCCCGGAGCGCCCCTTCGACCCGGCCGACCTGGTCAAGATGGTCGAAGAACGCTTCGCCCGCGGCAAGAAGTTCGCGGTCGTCTGTGTCGCCGAGGGCGCGCACCCCGCCGAGGGCACCATGGACTACGGCAAGGGCGAGATCGACCAGTACGGCCACGAGCGCTTCCTGGGCATCGGCACGGCACTGGCGTACGAGCTGGAGAGGCGGCTCGGCAAGGAGGCCAAGCCGGTCATCCTCGGCCATGTCCAGCGCGGCGGCACGCCGACCGCGTACGACCGGGTGCTCGCGACCCGCTTCGGCTGGCACGCGGTCGAGGCGGCGCACCGCGGCGAGTTCGGCATGATGACGGCGCTGCGCGGTACGGATGTGGTGATGGTGCCGCTGGCGGAGGCGGTGACCGAGCTGAAGACGGTGCCGAAGGACCGGATGGACGAGGCGGAGTCGGTCTTCTAGTAGGGATTCCTCAAGTCCCTGTGCCTTCAGCCCTTGTGCCTTCAGCCCTTGTGCCTTCAGCCCTTGTTCCTTCAGTCCTTGTTCCTTCAGCCCTCGATCCTCAGTCTGTGATCGTCTCGACCGTCGACCAGAAGTTCTCGACGATGTGGTCGAGATAGTCGCGGCCGGCCTCGCCGGAGCCGGCCGCGGCCGCTGCGGTGCCCCAGCTGAGCGTGGCGACCATCTGCCCCTGGTAGCCGGCGTGCATCTCCGTGAGGACGTCCTCCAGGAGCCGCCGGTCCAGGGGCAGCAGTTTGCCGAGCGGGCGGACGTACGCCTGCCAGCGCGTGGTGACCGCGCTGCGCAGCAGCTCGGCGAGCCTGCCGTTGCGCCCGGTGACGGTGATGAAGTCGGGCAGGGACAGGTCGAGCACGTCGGCGAGGGCGGCGGACTGCCGGTCGGTGCCGCGCCACTCGCCCGCCTCCTCCATCCGCACATAGGCGAGGAGTTCGATCCCCACGGCGTGCGCGACGTCTTCCGGCGCCAGCCCGCGCGCGATGCGATGCTCGCGCAGGGTGCGCGGGGCACCGATGAGTTCGCCCGGTGAACACCACAACATGCCGGCGAGCGCGGTGAGTTCCTGGGCGCTCGGCGTGGCGGTCCCGCGCTCCCAGGCGATCACGAGGTCGGGGGTGACATAGGGGAGGCCGTACGAGGAGCGCATACCGTATGCGACGTGCTCGGGCGCCATACCGAGGGCTGTCCGCATTCTGCGGGCGGCGGGAGCGTTGAACGGTGGGGTGGGCGGGGTGGGCTGCTGGGCCTGCGGTCGGTGCACGGGCACAACGTAGGGGCGCGGGGCTGCGGTGACTACGGTCTGTTCGGCCACACTCACGGATTGTAGGAACATACGGTTTCGGCCGTGAGTGGTTTGGGGCCCGAGGTACTGCCAAATCGCCCAGCCGGCTTCGTCGCCGCTTGCTCCTGCGAACCGGAGGCGTCGGCCCCCCTGAGGGAGGCGTTCGACAGGGCAGCCGAAGTCCGGGCCTCGGCCGCCGGTCTCATTGACCCCGTGCCCCCCGAACCCACCGATAGACCAACTCGGGCCTCCCCACCTGCCCGTACAACGGACTCCGCCCGGCCCGCCCCGCCTCCACCAGGTGCTCCAGATACCGCCGCGCCGTAATCCGTGAAATCCCCACGGCCTCCGCCAGAGCGGCAGCCGTGAGCCCCTCCTCGGACTCCCGCAGGGCCTCGGTCACCCGCTCCAGCGTCGGTGCGCTCAGTCCCTTGGGCAGTGCCGCCGGGCCCGGTGCCCGCAGCGTCGCCAGTGCGCGGTCGACCTCGTCCTGGCCGCTCGCCTCGCCCGCGGCCCTGCGGAACTCCGCGTACCGCACCAGGCGGTCCCGCAGCGTCGCGAAAGTGAACGGCTTCAGTACGTACTGGACGACCCCCAGCGAGACCCCCTCCCGCACCACCGCCAGATCCCGCGCCGACGTGACCGCGATGACGTCCGCGTGGTAGCCGGCCGCCCGCAGCGACCGCGCCAGCTGCAGTCCGTGCCCATCCGGCAGATGCAGGTCCAGCAGGAGCAGGTCCACCTTCGTGCGCTCCAGGGCCCGCCGCGCCTCCGCCCCCGTGTGCACCTTGCCGACCGCCGTGAACCCGGGCACCCGACCGACGTACATCACATGTGCGTCCGCGGCGACCGGATCGTCCTCCACGACGAGTACACGGATGGGCTCGGTCATGCGTCACCTCCAGGCACGGCGGACGCGGTACGGGCGCGGCTCATGCGTCACCTCCGGACAGGGCAGCCTCGGCCTCCGACGACGTCGGCTCTGCCGGAGCGGCCGCCCCCACGGTAGGCAAGGGGATCCGCGCCTTGAACTCCGCCCCACCCCCGGCCGCCCCCGACACCGTCAGCGTGCCGTCATGACGGCGGACCGTCTGGCGGACCAGGGCGAGGCCCAGGCCGCGGCCGCCGGCGGTGGTCGGCTGCTTCGTCGACCAGCCCCGTTCGAAGACGGCCTCCGCGTGGGCCGGGTCCACGCCCGTGCCCGTGTCCGATACGCGCAGGACCAGTTCCGACCCCTGCGTGTACGCCGTCACCGTCACCCGAGCCCGCATGCTCCCCTGCGCCGCGTCCACCGCGTTGTCGATCAGATTGCCCAGGATGGTGACCAGGTCCCTGGCCGGGAGCGACTGGGGCAGCAGACCGTCGTCGATGCGGCTGTCCTCCGACACCACCAGTTCCACGCCCCGCTCGTTCGCCTGTGCCGCCTTGCCCAGCAGCAGGGCCGCCAGCACCGGTTCGTTGACCGCCGCGACCACCTGGTCCGTGAGCGCCTGGGCCAGCTCCAGCTCGGCGGTCGCGAAGTCCACGGCCTCCTCCGCGCGGCCCAGCTCGATCAGTGAGACCACCGTGTGGAGGCGGTTCGCCGCTTCGTGCGCCTGGGAGCGCAGTGCCTGGGTGAAGCCCCGCTCCGAGTTCAGCTCGCCCGTCAGGGACTGGAGTTCCGTCACGTCGCGGAGCGTGACCACCGTGCCCCGGCGTTCGCCGCCGGAGACCGGGGAGGTGTTCACGACCAGGACGCGTGTCGCGGCGAGATGGACCTCGTCGACCCGGGGTTCGGAGGAGAGCAGCGCGCCCGTCAGCGGGGCGGGCAGGCCCAGGTCTGCCACCGAACGGCCCACCACGTCACCGCTCACCCCGAGCAGCTCCCGGCCGCCGTCGTTGATCAGCGCCACCCGGAACTGGCCGTCCAGCATCAGCAGGCCCTCGCGCACGGCGTGCAGTGCGGCCTGGTGGTAGTCGTGCATACGGCTCAGTTCGGTCGCGTTCATGCCGTGGGTGGAGCGGCGCAGCCGGGCGTTGATCACGTAGGTGCCGATCGCGCCCAGCGTGAGGGCGCCTCCGGCGACGCCGACGAGCGCCTTCACCTGGTCCTGGACCCGCGCGCTGATCGAGTCGACCTTGATGCCCGCGCTCACCAGGCCGATGACGTGTCCGCCCTCCTCGACGGGGGTGACCGCGCGCACGGACGAGCCGAGGGTGCCGGTGTAGGTCTCGGTGAAGGTCTCGCCGTGCTGGGCGCGGGCGATGTGGCCGAGGAAGCGCTTCCCGATCTGGTCCGGGTCACGGTGGGTCCAGCGGATGCCCTGCGGGTCCATGATCGTGACGAAGTCGACGCCCGTGTCGCGCTGGACCTGGAGCGAGTACGGCTGCAACCGGGCCGTCGGATCGGTGGTGTGGATCGCCTGCCGTACCGAGGGCGCGTCGGCGATCGAGCGGGCGACCGCCACGGCCTGGCGCGCCGCCGAGTCCCGCGCCTCGCTGCGGTCGCTGATGTACGTGAACAGGGCGTACCCGGCGACGAGCACCGCGATCAGCACGGCCTGCATCCCGAAAAGCTGGCCGGCCAGACTGCGGGGCCTCGGGAGACGGGGGATGTGCATGCATTCAGTCTGCCTCGGCGTTCTGGCTCGCCATATAAGCGTGAACTAAATGAACGGAAGGGTGACCGCCCTCACAAGGCGGGAGATAGTCACCGCATCCCCCCGGGAGCGCGCCCCCGCCTCCCGGCCCCCGGGAGCGCCCCCCCGCCTCCCGGCCCCCGGGAGCGCGCCTCCCGGTAATCCCCCGGACGTGAGCCGCACGCCGGAAGAGCCGACGACGTCGTCGAGGAGGGCCGCCGTGGCCAGCACACCCCAAACGGCACCTGCCGCGCCCGCAGCCAAGCGGGACCGCACCCACTATCTCTACATAGCAGTGATCATCGCGGTGGCGCTCGGCATCGCCGTGGGCCTGATCTGGCCCGACACCGGGGTCGAGCTCAAGCCCCTCGGCACGGGCTTCGTGAACCTGATCAAGATGATGATCTCCCCGATCATCTTCTGCACGATCGTGCTGGGCATCGGCTCGGTACGGAAGGCCGCCAAGGTCGGTACCGTCGGCGGTATCGCGCTCGGCTACTTCCTGGTGATGTCCCTGGTCGCGCTCGGCATCGGCCTGGTCGTCGGCAACATCTTGCACCCCGGCGAGGGCCTTCACCTGACGAATGCGATCAAGGCGTCGGGCCACGCCCAGGTGTCGCCCGACGCGCTGCCGCCGGTCGACTTCGTGCTCTCGATCATCCCGGTGACCTTCGTCTCCGCCTTCACCGGGGGCCAGGTCCTGCAGACCCTCCTCGTGGCTCTCCTCGCCGGTTTCGCGCTGCAGGCGATGGGCCCGGTCGGCCGGCCGGTGCTGCGCGGCATCGAGCACATCCAGCGGCTCGTCTTCCGCATTCTCTCCATGGTGATGTGGGCCGCCCCGATCGGTGCCTTCGGCGCCATTGCCGCAGTCGTCGGCTCGGCCGGTGTGGACGCGCTCAAGAGCCTCGCCGTGCTGATGCTCGGCTTCTACATCACCTGTGTGCTGTTCGTCTTCATCGTGCTCGGCGCGCTGCTGCGCATCGTGGCAGGACTGAACATCTTCACGCTCTTCAAGTACCTCGCCCGTGAGTTCCTGCTGATCCTGTCCACCTCCTCCTCCGAGTCCGCGCTGCCGCGGCTCATCGCGAAGATGGAGCACCTGGGCGTCAGCAAGCCGGTGGTCGGCATCACCGTCCCGACCGGCTACTCCTTCAACCTCGACGGCACGATGATCTACATGACCATGGCGTCGCTCTACATCGCCGACGCCCTGGGCACGCCGATGTCGATCGGCGAGCAGATCCCGCTGCTGCTCTTCCTGCTTCTCGCCTCCAAGGGCGCGGCGGGCGTCAGCGGCGCCGGTCTCGCGACGCTGGCCGGCGGTCTGCAGTCCCACAAGCCCGCGCTGGTCGACGGCGTCGGTCTGATCGTCGGCATCGACCGCTTCATGAGTGAAGCCCGCGCCCTGACCAACTTCGCGGGCAACTCCGTGGCCACGGTCCTGATCGGCACCTGGACGAAGGAGATCGACAAGGCGCGCGTCCAGCAGGTGCTCGCGGGTGAACTGCCGTTCGACGAGACGACGCTGCTCGATGAGAACCAGGTGGCTGCGCCTGCTGAGGTGTCCGAGCAGCGCGAGAGCGCTGCGCTGGCCTAGGCGGTCGGGCGCCTGCGGGCCGGTTGTGGCTGGTCGCGCAGTTCCCCGCGCCCCTTTGGGGCGCGATGCGCCCCCGATACGCCGGTCGTCCGGCCCCGCCTGAACCCGGGCCGGACGACCGGGCAGCAAACCGCCGAGCGGTCGAGCCTCCCCCCGTGGGCTCGGCCGCTCGGCTCTTTCCTGCGGTCAGCCGCTGACCTTCGCCACCAGCGCTTCGGCCTGCGTCGCCGACACGCCCGCCGCCGTCAGTACCGTGACCGCCGCCGAGCGGCCCGCCTCCTCCGGGGCGAGCAGGCCGTCGTTCACCGCCTCCATCAGCGCGAACAGGATCTGCTCGTGCACATACGCCAGGGCGGGCGCGGGGAGTGCGGAGCTGAAGACTCCCTCGTCCAGGCCGCGCTGCAGCACGTCCACGGCGCTGTCGCGGACGGAGGCGAGACGTTCGCGGATGCCCTGCATGGTGACCGTGCGCTGGGCGAGCGCCACCAGCAGCCGGTAGCGGTCGGCGATCTCCCAGACCGCCAGCACCGAGCGCGCCACCGCCTCCGACGGGTCCTCGGCCCCCTCCCGGCCTGTCGCGTGCGCCGCCGCCACCGCCTCCACCGCACCGTCGACGAGCGTGCTGACCAGCGCCTCACGGCTCGGGAAGTGCCCGTAGACCGTGCGCCGTACGACGCCCGCGGCCCGCGCGATCTGGTCCATGGACGCATCGGGGTCGCGCAGCAGCTCGCTGAGCGCGACGTCCAGGATGCGGCGGCGGTTGGCATCGGCCCGGCTGGCGTTACCCGTGGTCATGGCTGCCATTGTGCACGGCCCCGGGCTGCTTCCGTACGCCTCCACAGGGCCTCCACCTCCTTCATTTGCACATGCCTGTGCAACGTCGTACATTGCACATCATTGAGCAATTGCACAGCGCTGTGCAAGTGGTGACGCGAGGAAGAGAAAGGTCCGTACTCATGCGTCTCGTCATGAACGAACCGGTCGAGAGGATGGACCGGCCCTACGCCCGGCGCTGGTGGGCGCTGCTCGTGCTGTGTCTGAGCCTGCTGATCATCGTGATGGCGAACACCGCCCTCACGGTCGCCGCGCCCGACATGACCCAGGACCTCGGCCTGTCCAGCGCCGACCTGCAGTGGGTCATCGACGGCTACACCGTCCCGTACGCGGCGCTGATGTTGCTGCTCGGCGCGATCGGCGACAAGTACAGCCGGCGCGGCGCGCTCGCCCTCGGGCTCGTCGTCTTCGGCGGCGGGGCCGTCTTCGGCTACCTCGCCGACAGCGCCTCGGCGGTCATCGCGGCCCGCGCTGTCATGGGCGTGGGCGCCGCGCTCATCATGCCCGCCACGCTCTCCCTCCTCGCCGCGACCTTCCCGCGCGCCGAACGGGCCAAGGCGATCACCCTGTGGACCGCCACCGCCGGGCTCGCCATCGCGGCCGGTCCGCTGGTCGCCGGGGCGCTCCTCGAGCACCACGGCTGGTCGTCCACGTTCCTGATCAACGTGCCGATCGCCGCGGTCGCGCTCATCGGCGCCTTCGTCCTCGTACCGCCGTCCAGGGCCGGGCATCACGAGCGGATCGACTACGTCGGCGGACTGCTGTCGGTCGTGTGGGTCGGCTCGCTCGTCTACATGATCATCGAGGGGCCGCACTTCGGCTGGGGCGTCAAGGCGATCACGGCCGCCGTCGTCGCGGGTGTCGGGCTGGTGGCCTTCGTCCTGTGGGAACTGCGTCACCCGCGCCCGGTCCTGGACGTACGCCGCTTCGCGCACCGCCGGTTCGCGGGCTCCAACCTCGCCGTCGCACTGTTCTTCCTGGCGGTCTTCGGCGCCTTCTACTACCTCACCCAGCACCTTCAGTTCGTCCTCGGGTACGACGCACTGGACACCGGAGTGCGGATGCTGCCGCTCGCCGGGGCGGTGTTCGTGGGCTCGGCGCTCACCGGGTACCTCACGCCGAGGGTCGGTATGAAGACCACGGTGACCGCGGGCATGGTCGGCGGCACGGCGGCGCTCGCGCTGCTCACCCGGGTCGACTCCGGATCCTCGTACGGCGACTTCGTACTGCCCCTGGTGATCCTGGGCCTGGCGATCGGCCTCGCGCTCTCGCCCTGTACGGACGCGATCATGGGGGCGTTCCCCGAGTCCGAACTGGGCGTCGGCGGCGCGGTGAACGACACCTCCCTGGAACTCGGCGGCTCGCTCGGCATCGCCCTCCTCGGCTCGGTACTGGCCGGGTCGTACTCCTCGCACCTGTCGGACGCCACGGCCGGCAGCAGGCTCCCGGCCGGCGCGCTGGACACCGCGCAGGACTCGGTCGGCGCCGGTTACGCGGTGGCGCAGGGCATCGGCGACAAGGCCAGGCAGCTCGCCGAGCAGGCCGCGCACGCCCAGAACGCCCAGCAGGCGGCCCAGCTCAAGGCCCAGGCCGACCAGCTTGCGCACGGCGCACGGGAGATGGCCGATGCGGTCGGCTCGTCGTTCGCGGACGCGGTCGCCCACACCAGCCTGATCGGCGCGGTGATCCTCGGCGTCGGCACCGTGCTGGTCGGGGTGCTGCTGCCGCGCAAGGAGCGTGTGCCCCAGACTGGGGAACAGGCCGAGGGACAGGCCGAGGGGCAGGCCGACGGACAGGCCGAAGGCCGGGAGCCGGTGGCCGCCGGAACCCGCTGACCTCGCGGGGAACCCCGCCCCCTGCACCTACGTCTCGTAGTTCATGCACTACCGTGCCGTGCCGGACCACCGGCACGGCACCTTCAGTGAAAGGCACGGGGGTATGAAGATCGACTGGGACCGACGCCACTGCGCGCGCCGCGGGCATGTGACCTACGCGCCGGACGACCCCCGGCTGCGGGCGCGGCTGCACGCCCAGACGGCCGTCGGGGACGCGTGGCGGTGCCTGCGCTGCGGGGACTTCGTGCTGGGCGAGCCGCACGGTTCGGGCCCGGCCTCGGACGCACCGCTCGTTCCGCGCGGCAAAGTGCTGCGCGACCTGTTCATCCTGCGCTTCCTCGCGATCGAACGGGCCGTGCGCGGCGTGTTCATCGTGCTGGTCGCGGTGGCCGTGTGGAAGTTCAGCAACAGCCAGGACGCGGTGCGGCGGCTCTTCAACGAAAACCTGGATGTCTTCCGGCCCGTCTTCAAGCACTTCCACTACGACCTCGACCACTCGCCCGTGGTCGGCTCCATCCAGAAGACCTTCGGCTACAAGCACTCCACGCTCCTCCTGGTCGCAGCGCTGCTGCTGGCCTACGCGCTGATCGAGCTCGTCGAGGCGGTCGGCCTCTGGTACGCCAAGCGCTGGGCGGAGTACCTGACGGTGGTCGCCACCGCCGCCTTCCTCCCGCTGGAGATCTACGAACTCACCGAGCACGTCAGCGGACTGAAGATCGCCACCCTGATCCTCAACATCCTCGCGGTTCTCTACATCGCCATCGCCAAACGGCTGTTCGGGCTGCGCGGCGGCCGGAAGGCGTTCGAGGAGGAGCGGCGCAGCGCGTCGCTGCTGGAGGTGGAGGAGTCCGCGGGGGTCGTGGTCACCTCCTGAGCCGTACGGGTCCCAGTGGGCCCGCCGCCTTGACCGTACGCAGCACCGGCGCCGACTCCAGCGAGCGGATCGCGTCCAGGGCGCCGAGGCGGCGGGCCAGGTAGTCGCGCAGCGCGGGCGGGTCCGGGCACAGCGCCTGGGCGACCAGGTTCGCGGGGGCTGGTCGTTGCCCCGCGACGAAGGCCGGCTCGCCATGACCGGCCGGCGTGCGCGTCACCTCGTCCAGATGCGCCGGCGCCACCGACATCCACAGCATCGCCTGGGCGGTCGCACCCAGCAGGGTGTCGTTCAGGTCGACGCCGAAGAAGAGCGCACCGGCCGCCTGGAGCCCGGCGATCCGGCGGGCGACTGTCGCGGGCGGCCGGCCCGTGGCCTCGGCCGGCTCGGCATGGCTCGCCCTGGCCGTGATGCCGACCGAGCCGCCCGCGAGGGCCCCGAGGGGCCGGACGCCCCTGGTTTCAGGCCGACGCGTTCAAACGCTCCACCTCCTCCGCCGTCAGCTCCAGGTCGGCCGCCCCCGCCGAATCCCTGATCGTCTCCGGGCGACTTGCTCCCGGGATCGGGATCACGGTCGGCGAGAGCGTCAACAGCCAGGCCAGGCACACCTGCTGCGGACTCACCCCCCTCTCCCGCGCCACCTCGTGGAACGCCGGGAACGCGGGCATCTCCAGGGCCGACGGGCCGTCCAGGGAGCTGCGGGAGATGCCGCCCAGCGGGCTCCACGGCAGGAACGCCAGGCCCAGCTCGGCGCACAGCCGCAGTTCCGGGTCGCTGTCGCGGACCGCGGGAGAGTAGCGGTTCTGCACCGACACCAGGCGGTCGCCCAGGACCTCGTGTGCCCGGCGGATCTGGTCCGACGTCGTGTTGGAGACGCCGACGAGACGGACCTTCCCCTCGTCGGCGAGGTCGCGCAGCGCGCCCAGGGAATCCTCGTACGGCACCCTGGGATCCGGCTTGTGCAGCTGGTAGAGGCCGATCGCGGCCACGCCCAGCCGCTTCAGGGACGCCTCCGCGGCCGCCCGCAGATGGCGCGGCGCCCCCGTGACGGTCCAGCTGCCGTCCGCCGGTCGCCCGCGGCCGCCCTTCGTGGCGACCAGGACGTCCGACGTGTCCCCGCCGTACGTGGCGAGGGCGCGGGCGAGCAGACGTTCGTTGTGGCCGGGTTCGGCGCCCGGGAGATGGTACGAGTCGGCCGTGTCCAGCAGGGTCACCCCGGCGTCGAGCGCCGCGTGCACGGTCGCGATCGCGCGGGCCTCGTCCGGGCGGCCCTCGGTGGACAGGGGCATCGCGCCCAGCCCGATGGCCCCGACGGACCGGCCGCCAAGTGTCCGCAACCGCACGTCAGTCGCCCTTCCCCAGCGTCTCCGCGACCGCCCGCGGCAGCCATTCCCTCGCGTGCCCGAATGCGTAACCGAGCCCCGTGGCCCTGGAGTTGTCCATTCCGTACGAGCGGGTGAACGCGAACGGCGAGACCTCGCCGACCTCCACGCGCCGGAAGACGGTCCTGCCGTCCGGGATGTGCGCGGCCACCGCCTCGCACAGCTCCTCGGTGGTGAGCACCCCGTGGGACGCCGCGTTCACCGGACCGGTGAAGTCCTGGCCCACCGCCCAGGCGAGGAAGTCGGCGATCTCCTCGACGTGGATGTACGTCGCCGGGTGGTTCCGGCTGGGTACGAGAATCGGGGCGCCGGTGCGGATCCGGGACGCGTAGTGGTCGAGGCGGCCCGTGAAGTCGTCGGTACCGCCCAGCACATGGGCGACGCGCACGGCGGCGTACGGGAACGCCGGATCGGCCGCCAGCACCGCCTCGGCCTGCCGCTTGCCCTCGCCGTAGTGTGCCGCCACGAACTCCTCGTCGTCCCAGGGGAGTTCGAGGTCCACCGCGACCGTGCGCGGGTCGACGGCGTCCTCGCGCACCGGCGCGGGCGAGTTCTCGTACTCGTACACCTCGACCGTCGACGTCATCACATGGCGGCGCGTGCGGCCGGCGAAGACGCGGCGGGCGATCGCCGCCTGGCGCGGGGTGTAGCAGACCTGGTCGACGACGACGTCGAAGGTGCGCGAGCCCAGCGCCTTCAGCAGGGATTCCTCGTCATCGCGGTCGGCGACGAGATGAATCGCCCCGGCGGGCGGCAGGGCCGAACCCCGATTGATGACGGTCACGCGGTCACCGGCGGCGATCAACCGGGCGATCAGGCGTTTCCCGAAATAGCGGTTGCCGCCGATGACACATACCTCGCGCACGATGGTTCCTCCCCCGAATTCATCTGTTGGGCTTTACGGCCATAATTCTCGCGGTATATGAGCCCGTCCTGAAGGGGGAACCATGGGAGATGCAGCCGCGGCACCGAAAGAACCACGGCATCTGCGGGCCGCCACCAACGAAACGTCGGTGGCCTTCGACGCGCTGGACCGGCAGATCCTCCAGCAGCTGCAGTCCGACGGCCGGATCAAGCTCAGCGAGCTGGGACGGAGGGTGCGGCTCAGCCCGGCCGCGGTCACCGAGCGCGTACGGCGGCTGGAGGCCGTCGGTGTCATCACCGGGTACGGCGCTCATGTCGCCCCCGCCCGGCTCGGCTACGGCATCCAGGCCTTCATCCGCGTCGACCCGCACGGCGGCTACACCCTCAAGCACCCCCGCACCCTGGAGCTGATCGACCGCCCCGAGATCATCGAGGTCCACCATGTGGTCGGCGAGGACTGCTGGATCCTCAAGGTCGCCGTCGCGAACACCGTGCACCTGGAGGAGGTCCTGGAGCAGACCTCGGCCCTGGGCCGTACGACGACGTCGATCGTGCTGTCCTCGCCGGTGGAGCGGAAGCCTCTGCTGCCGCCCGGCTGAGGGCGTTGCCCTGACGTCGGCGTCAAGGATTACGGTCGAGTCCATGCGAATCGGCGAGCTGGCGGCGCGGGCCGGGACCACCACGCGGACCCTGCGGTACTACGAGTCGCGGGGCCTGCTGCCCGCGCGGCGCTCGGGTAACGGGTACCGCACCTACGACGAGCGCGATCTGAAGCTGCTGCGCCAGATCCGGACGCTGCAGGACTTCGGGTTCGACCTGGAGGAGACGCGGCCCTTCGTGGAGTGTCTGCGGGCCGGGCACCCGGAGGGCGACTCGTGCCCGGCGTCGCTTGCGGTCTACCGGCGCAAGCTGGACGAACTCGACGCGCTGATCGGCGAGTTGCAGGCGGTGCGGGCGAAGGTCGGCGAGCAACTGGTGAGGGCGGAGGGGGCGCGTCAGGCGCTGGCGGCCGAGGCGGCGGTTCCGGGCGGTCCGGATCCGGTGTGCGAACTGGGAGGGCAGCAGTGGTGATCAGGGCGGCAGGCGTGGGCGAGGTGACGGACGCGGACTTCGAGACGGAGGTGATCGGCGCGGAGCTGCCCGTCTTGGTGGAGTTCACCGCAGACTGGTGCCCGCCGTGCCGGCAGATGGGGCCGGTGCTCAGCGACCTCGCGGCCGAGGAGGAGGGCCGGCTCAAGGTGGTGCAGCTGGACGTGGACACCAATCCGGCGACGACGAACGCGTACAGGGTGCTGTCGATGCCGACGTTCATGGTCTTCCGCGACGGCGAGCCCGTGAAGTCGATGGTGGGGGCGCGTCCCAAGCGGCGGCTGCGCGAGGAGCTGTCCGACGTGCTGTGACGCCGTCCGCATGAAGAAATCCCCCGAGCAATTGCGCTCGGGGGATTTTTCTGCGTATATTCAATGGTTCGCGACTTGAAATGGGCTGGTCGCGGAGAGTTAAGTAGGCACAGTATATCCGGGCGGGAGCGGAATTGTCAAACACCGAATTTCCGGACGATGAATTGCGGCACGAGCAGGAATTCATCGACGGACTGTACGCGCGCGTGGACCTGTTGCGCGGCGACACCGAGACCTCCGTCGCGGACGCGCTCGCGCAGGGCGACAAGCCCATGCAGGCCCGGCTGGAGCGGGACATCCTCGTCGCCGAACGCTCTGGGCTGCTGGCCGCCCTGAACGCGGTGGACGGTTCGCTCTGCTTCGGCCGTATCGACCTCACCTCCGGGGTCAGCCACCACATCGGCCGTATCGGGCTGCGCACCGACGACGCGAACCGCACACCGGTCCTGATCGACTGGCGGGCAGATGTCGCCCGCCCCTTCTACCTGGCCACCGGCCACACCCCGATGGGCCTGCGCCGGCGCCGGCACATCGCCACCGACGGGCGCCGGGTCACCGCCCTGCACGACGAGTTCCTCGACGTCGGCGACCGCGAACGCACCGGCCATGAGGACCCGGCCGGGGACGACGTGCTGCTCGCCGCGCTCAACTCGGCCCGCACCGGCCGGATGAGCGACATCGTGCAGACGATCCAGGCCGACCAGGACCGCATCATCCGGGCGCCCCACCGGGGTGTACTGGTGGTGGAGGGCGGGCCGGGCACCGGCAAGACGGCCGTCGCGCTGCACCGGGCGGCCTACCTCCTCTACGAGCACCGGGAGCTGCTCGCCCGCCGTGCCGTCCTCATCGTCGGCCCGAACCCGGCGTTCCTCGGCTACATCGGCGAGGTGCTGCCCTCGCTCGGTGAGACAGGTGTGCTGCTCGCCACGGTCGGCGAGCTGTTCCCCGGGGTGAAGGCCACCAAGGCCGACACGCCCGAGGCGGCCGCCGTGAAGGGCCGCGCCGAGATGGCGGACGTGCTTGCCCGCGTCGTGAGCGACCGGCAGGCGCTGCCCGACCCGGTGATCGCCATCGAGCACGACCGGGACGTCCTGCTGCTCGACGACGGGCTCGTGAACGTGGCGCGCGAGCGCACCCGCGCCGCGAAGCTGCCGCACAACGTGGCGCGCGAGCACTTCGAGGGCCACATCCTGAACACGTTGACGGACATGGTCGCCGAACGCATCGGGACCGACCCCTACGACGGGTCGAACCTCCTCGACGCCAGTGACATCACCCAGATCCGCGACGAGCTGGCGGAGAACCCCGAAGTCTGGTCGGCGATCGACGAATTGTGGCCACGGTTGACCCCGCAGCGGCTGGTCGCGGACTTCCTGGCCTCCCCGGAGGGGTACCTGTCCGAGGAGGACGCGGCCGCGATCCGCCGCCCGGTCACACGCGCATGGACGACGGCCGACGTGCCGCTGCTCGACGAGGCGGCCGAACTGCTCGGCGAGGACGACCGGGTGGCGCGCGCCCGCGCCGAACGCGAGCGCGAGACGCAGGTGTCGTACGCGCAGGGCGTGCTGGACGTGTCGTACGCGTCCCGGACGTACGAGTTCGAGGACAAGGAGGACGGTGATCCTGACGCCTCGGAAGTGCTGTCCGCACACGACATCATCGACGCCGAGCGGTTCGCGGAGCGGCACGAGGAGGCGGACCACCGCAGCGCCGCCGAACGCGCGGCGGCCGACCGTACCTGGGCGTTCGGGCACATCGTCGTCGACGAGGCGCAGGAACTGTCGCCGATGGCGTGGCGGCTTCTGATGCGGCGCAGCCCGACCCGCTCGATGACGCTGGTCGGCGACCCGGCGCAGACGGCCGAGGCCGCCGGGGTCGGCTCGTGGTCGGACATCCTCTCGCCGTACGTGGAGGACCGCTGGGAGCACACGCGCCTCGGTGTCAACTACCGCACCCCCTCCGAGATCATGGATCTCGCGGCGGAGGTCGTGCGGGCCGAGAAACCGGACTTCGAACCGCCGAGTTCGGTGCGGTCGACAGGGGTACGGCCATGGGCGCGCCGTGCGCCCGACGATCTGCCCGGCGCGGTGGCCAAGGCGGTCGTGGAGCTGACCCCCGCCGAGGGCCGACTGGCGGTGATCGCCCCGCGCGATCTGCACCGGCCGCTGGCCGCGCGGCTGGACGGGGTGACCGCGGGCGCGGAACCGGACCTGACCCGGACCGTGGTACTGCTCGACCCGCGCCAGGCCAAGGGTCTCGAGTTCGACTCCGTGCTGGTGGTGGAGCCCGGGCGCTACGGCACGAGTGACCTGTACGTGGCGTTGACGCGGGCGACGCAGCGGCTGGGGGTGCTGTACAGCGGGGAGCTGCCGAAGGCGCTGGCGCTTCCCGACGATGCCGCCGCATCCGCCGCCACATAGGTCGGCGTGCGGGTCCGGCCGCGCTTGGGCGCTCGTCATGTCCGCGCGGCACGGACCACGACGGTGGCGGGGCACCGTGGCCCGCGGGGCCCGGCCGGTCCGTGTCCTGGGCGCGGACGCGGAGCAGGAAGCGACCCAGCTGCGGTAGGGCTTCCACCGGTCGGCGGCCTTGGCCGGTTGGACCACGTCGGCGGCGGCTGGGGCGCCGGTCGCCCTTCTTCCCCCTGGTGACGGGACGGAACTCAGGCCGGGCGGAGCCAGAGCGTGGACAGTGGGGGAAGAGACAGGAGGATGCTTGCCGGGCGGCCGTGCCAGGGTGTCGGTTCCGGTTTCAGCGGGTCCGGGTTGAGGACGTCACTGCCGCCGTACCGCGCACTGTCGGTGTTCACGAGTTCGTGCCAGGCGGGGACGTCGTCGGGTACGCCCAGGCGGTAGTCGTGGCGGACGACCGG
>NZ_JBEOZU010000084.1:0-40944 GCF_040298185.1 Streptomyces sp. NPDC001634
GTGAGCCCCCGCCCGGCGCCCCGCCACCCGGCGGCGGGGGCCCTTACGGCCCGCCCCCGCCCTACGGCGGCGGAGGCCCGTACGGCCCGTACGGCGGCACGGACCCCCTTGCCGGAATGCCCCCGCTCGCCGACAGCGGCAAGCGTGTGCTCGCGCGCATCATCGACATGATCGTCGTCGGGGTGGTCGTCTGGCTGCTGTCCTTGGCGTTCCACGTCAACGAGTACAACGTCGACGCCAACAACATCGACTACAGCAGGTCCGTCGGCCAGTCCGTCATCGCCGCCGTGCTCTACACGGCCTACGACACCATCATGATCAGCAGATCGGGGCAGACGTTCGGCAAGAAGCTCCTGAACATGCGGGTGGCCAACCTGGAGGACGGCTCCACCCCCTCCGTGCAGACCTCACTGATCCGCGCGCTGGTGCTGTGGCTCCCGTTCGCGTTCTGCTGCGCCTGCATCTGGACCGCGATCTGCGGCGGCTGGAGCTTCTTCGACAAGCCCTACAAGCAGGGCCTGCACGACAAGGCGGCCAAGACGGTGGAGGTCAGCACCACGACGTGAGGGAGCCGGCCCAGGGCGATGGACGAAAGGCGGCGGCGTACGTATGAACGGGCGGGCCCCTGCATCAGGGGCCCGCCCGTTCATACGTACGCGTTGTGAGGTTGTGCGTGTGGCGCCTGTGAAGTGCTGTGCGTGCACGCCCGGTTCAGGGGTTCGCCGGTTCGTGTACGGACTCGGCGGGCACGGCGGATCCGACGGACGCCGTCGGGCGCCCGGCCGGAGCATGCTGCCGGTCGGCGGGCCGCGCGGCAGCGGCCGACGCGGACTTCGGCAAGGGGACCGTCACGGCGACGAGCAGTCCGAGTGCGAGCGCCGCAAGGGCGATCACGGCGATCCCCAGGCCCGAACTCGTCTGTGACAGCAGCAGCATGGCGAGGGTGGAGAAGATCACGGTGCAGGAACCGTAGGCGAGCTGTGCGGCAGTCGGACGAGGCATGGCTATTCCCTCGGGGTGGGGGTCTCCCCCCGGTGCCTCTCGCGATGGGGGAGGATGCGGACAACTGTGGACGATTGTGGGGCACTTGGGGTGTAACTAAGAATCGCGGGGTGACAACGGTGTCGACAGGGCAATCCGTCGTCATTCCGGCGCTTCGCCTATCGACTCTATTCGCCTGCATGCCCGAGCGGAACGGCTGGTAAGCGTGACCTAACCCACGGTGCTGATGCATAGGGGGCGCACGGAGTCATACAGTCCACCAACTGGACGGTCGTGCGCGCCGGTTGACGGGCGACTATGCCGTTCGTATAGCGAAGCTCCAGTTCTATTAATGCACTTGGCCTACTCAAGTCAAGATCCGTCTTTTCGCTCAAACCTCCGGTCACATGCCGTCACCCGGGTGAGGGTCTGATCCTGCCGGTCGACGCGAACGCCACGCCGCTGAAGTGGGCGGACGGGACGTACACGCGCAACCGCATCCAGGCCTTCGGCTCCACGTTCTCCCTGGAGCCGACGGACGCGATCACGCTGCACAACAACGGCGTGGCCGCGAAGATCAAGAGCCGGCCGGGCGTCCGGGTCTTCGACGAGCTCCTGTGGCAGTAGCCGGGCGGCAGCGTACTGACGGTGGCGGTGCTGCCGTCGAAGCAGTAGCCCCCGGGGTGATCATGCCCGTAGTGGCACTGCTCACAAACTGAACACTGTTTTCGCAGGTCAGAGCATGATCGGCCGCAACCCTCTGGCGGGTCGCGGCCGATCGTGTTTAGGTGCGTCCTGTGGCTCTCTTATTGACACCAGGTCTCACGGGGGGGATGACGCGCATGGCCGCAGGAGGTTTCTGCAAGCTGCCGAACGGCAGTGTGGTGGTGGCACTGAACCTGCCGAGTCCGGGTTCGGGCAGCGGGTTCGTCCGGGTGCTCGTCCTGGCCCAGAACCGCGCCCGGGCGCTGACGCGGCTGCGGAACCTGGGCCTGCGGGCGGTGTACCTGCGCGGCAACGCGGCCCCGCCCACCCCCGACGAGATCACGGCGGTCCTCCACCACCCCGACGGCCTGATATGGCGCACGGCCCCCGACAGCGCGAACCAGGAGCTCTCCCAGGAGCTGTGGCACCCGATCAGGGCCCTGCTGAGGAGGCCGACGGCGCAGGCATAGCGGGCGCGGTCGGGGACCGGCTACGACACCACCGGCTTTCCGGACAGCTCCACCCCGGCCTCCCGCAGCTCCTCCAGCGCCCGCTCGGTGGTCTCCGCGGTCACGCCGGCGGTCAGGTCGAGCAGAACCTGGGTCCGGAAGCCCTGTCGCGCGGCGTCCAGCGCGGTGGCACGCACGCAGTGGTCCGTCGCTATCCCCACCACGTCCACCTCGTCGATCCCCCGGGCACGCAGCCAGTCGCCCAGAGACACCCCGTTTTCGTCGACCCCCTCGAAGCCGCTGTACGCCGCCGCGTACGCACCCTTGTCGAACACGGCGTCGATCGCACCGGAGGTGACCGCCGGAGCGAAGTTCGGGTGGAAGCCCACCCCCTCCGTGCCCGCCACACAGTGCGCGGGCCACGAGTGGACGTAGTCGGGGTTGTCGGCGAAGTGTCCACCGGGCGCGACATGGTGGTCGCGGGTGGCGACGACATGGCGGTACCCGGCGGGGGCCTGTCCGATCAGCTCGGTGATGGCGGCGGCCACATCGGCACCTCCGGCCACCGCGAGGCTGCCACCTTCACAGAAGTCGTTCTGTACGTCTACGACGATCAAGGCGCGGCGCATGGTCGGTGTCCTTCGGCTTGGCAGCGGTTCGGTGTGGAGGGTGCGGGCCCGGCCGTCCGTATGAACTACATGAACTACCGAGCCTAGAGACTTCTCAGGTCGGGCGGGAGAGGGCATGGGGAGGTCGGTCGGGTGCGCGGGTGCGCTGCCGTTGCATTCCCGCCGACCGACCGTTCATGCGCGCACGGATGAGCGGGGCCGAAGCCACACCACGCCCTTACTCCCATGGTCGTACAGAGGTGCTACACGTACTCGGTCGCAAGTACCGGTTCCCCGCGGGAGAGCTGTGTCGCCGACAGCGGCAGATTCGCGCGGGCGGCCGCGTGCCGGTCGCGTACGACATCCAGCGGCTCTCGGGCCATGACCTGGCCGCCCTTGATGAGCTGGACCAGCAGCTGTCGGTCCGCCAGCTCGTCCGGCACCGGTCCGGTGCCGATCACCTCGGCCTCCGCCACCCCGTGCTCGTCGACCCGCCGCGCCGCCCACTTGCGCCCGCCGACGGACGTCTTGCCGCCGGTCGACTTCTTCGCCACGGGTACCAGCGGAGCCTTGGGGTCCGCCGACTCGGCGCGGGCGACCAGCTTGTAGACCATCGAGCAGGTCGGATGGCCGGAACCCGTCACCAGCTGGGTGCCGACGCCGTACGCGTCCACGGGCGCCGCCCGCAGCGAGGCGATGGCGTACTCGTCCAGGTCCGAGGTCACGATGATCTTCGTCCTGGTCGCGCCCAGCTCGTCGAGCTGCTGCCGCACCCGGTGCGCGACCAGCAGCAGGTCGCCGGAGTCGATGCGTACGGCGCCCAGCTCGGGTCCGGTGACCTCGACGGCCAGCCGGACGGCCTCGGTGACGTCATAGGTGTCCACGAGCAGCGTGGTGCCCCGGCCCAGCGAGTCGACCTGGGCCCGGAAGGCGTCCTGTTCGCTGTCGTGCAGCAGGGTGAAGGCGTGGGCGGACGTCCCGACCGTCGGGATGCCGTACCGGAAGCCGGCGGCCAGGTCGGAGGTGGTCGCGAAGCCGCCGACGTAC
Source organism: Streptomyces sp. NPDC001634 (assembly GCF_040298185.1). Classification (NCBI taxonomy): domain Bacteria; kingdom Bacillati; phylum Actinomycetota; class Actinomycetes; order Kitasatosporales; family Streptomycetaceae; genus Streptomyces; species Streptomyces sp. NPDC001634. Next base: position 3,791 of record NZ_JBEOZU010000084.1, read on the forward strand.
GCGGCGCGCGAGGCGGCCACGGCGGCCAGCTCGTGGGTGCGCCGGGCGCCCATCTCGATCAGCGGCCTCTCCCCGGCGGCGGACGCCATCCGGGAGGCGGCGGCCGCGACGGCGGAGTCGTGGTTGAGGATGGACAGGATCACGGTCTCCAGGAGCACGCACTCCGCGAAGGAGCCCTCGACCCGCATGATCGGCGAGCCCGGGAAGTACACCTCCCCCTCCGGATAGCCCCAGACGTCGCCGCCGAAGCGGTACGCGGCGAGCCACTCCAGGGTTTCCTGGTTGACGATCCCGCGCTCCCGCAGGAAGCCGAGGACATCCGAGTCGAAGCGGAAGTTCTCGACCGCGTCCAGGACACGCCCGGTGCCGGCCACGACTCCATAACGGCGGCCGTCAGGCAGCCGTCGGGTGAAGACCTCGAAGACGGAGTGCCGCTCGGCGGTGCCCGCCTTGAGGGCGGCCTGCAGCATCGTCAGCTCGTAGTGGTCGGTGAAGAGCGCCGTCGAGGGAACGCCCACCCGTCTCCCACCACCGCCCTTCTGCGGAAGCGCTTCGCGCCCTTCGATTTCCGGCAGCCCAAGGTCCGCTACGCCCACCAAAGCTCTCCTTGCACGTGACTGTCTCGGTACCCCTGGTGTCTGCCGGGGGTTCGGGGGTTGTCCCCCGAGGTATGCAGCATGGCGAACGATGGTACTCCCATCTCGTCAGTCTGACGATTTATGGGTGTCGCGGTGGTGTCCGTTTGTGCGAGCCCCCCGTTGTGATGGCAGCATGGGCCGTGTGACGGCTCCCGCACCCCTAGAGATCGAAAAGACCGAGTCGGCGGAGGAACAGTTCGCCGTACCCGAACCCGATGTTCCGTGGGTGACGATCGTCCACAACGACCCGGTCAACCTCATGAGCTATGTGACGTACGTCTTCCAGACGTACTTCGGCTACACCAAGGACAAGGCCACCAAGCTCATGCTCGACGTCCACCACAAGGGCCGGGCCGTGGTCTCCAGCGGCAGTCGCGAGGAGATGGAACGCGACGTGCAGGCCATGCACGGCTACGGATTGTGGGCCACCCTCCAGCAGGACCGGAAGTAACGATCTCCCTGATGCCAGGACACTTCGAACCGATCCCCGGCGGCGGCGCGGCCGTCGCACTCGACGACGTCGAGATCTCCATCATCCGGTCGCTGGCCGTCCAGCTACTGGAGCTCATCGGGCCGGGCCCGGCCGAGAACGCCCCCGAGGACCCGCTCGCCGAGCTGTTCGCAGAGGGCCCGAGCGAGCCGCCCGCCGATCCGGTGCTGCGCCGTCTGTTCCCGGACGCGTACGGCGGCCCCGGCGGTGAGCCCGTCTCGCCCCAGGAGGCCGAGGAGTGGCGCACGCACTCCGCCGAGTTCCGTCGCTTCACGGAGAACGATCTGCGCGCCGGCAAGCGTGAGAACGCCCTCAGGGTGATCCGCTCGCTGGACTCGCTGACCTCGGCGAGCGCGGAGGGCGGTGTCCTCAAGCTGTCGCAGGGCGAGGCCAAGCAGTGGCTCGGCGCCCTGAACGACCTGCGTCTGGCGATCGGTTCGCGCCTCGAGGTCGCCGACGAGGACGACACCGACCATCTCTACCAGCTGCCGGACGAGGACCCGCGCAAGCCGATGGTGATGGCGTACCTGTGGCTCGGCGGTCTCCAGGAGACACTCGTCACCACCCTTTTGCCCTGATATGCGGCAGTCGGGCGTTACTCGACCGTAACCAGGTGTTCGCTCAGAGGACGCTCAAATCCGGATAACGATCGCGTCACCGTCGTGGCCTCCTATGCCCGTTCGGGTGGCTCTTTGTCCGGTTCTTCCAGTGTCGTGCGTCACATGGCGTGCGGCCGATCCATGTTGCGGCCGTGATAAATCTTCACGACCGCCCGACGGGACACCACCCATGTCCGGTCGGGTGCGCCACCGAGCCGGCAACCGCCGGCCAGGCACGGGCAGGCCCGCGAAGCCGGCCCAGCTCCACCTATCCGGGGGGATCGGAAACCGATCCGAAGCCATGGGACTGGCTCGGATCGGCATGGAGAAAGGCGCACCACACATGACCTCATCGCAGGTCGGCAAGCAGTACGACGAGCACGACCGCAGTGGAGTCGTGAGCGGCGACGCCCCCGAGGAGGGGTACGAGCGCGGGCTCGGCAGCCGCCAGGTACAGATGATCGCGATCGGCGGCGCCATCGGCGTCGGCCTTTTCCTGGGTGCCGGGGCGAACATCGCCAAGGCCGGGCCCAGCCTGATCCTGATGTACGCCCTCGCGGGCGCGATCGTCTTCTTCATCATGCGGGCGCTCGGCGAGCTGCTCCTGTACCGCCCGGTCTCGGGCTCCTTCGCGGAGTACTCCCGCGAGTTCCTCGGCCCGTTCTTCGGCTACTTCACCGGCTGGACGTACTGGCTGATGTGGGTGGTGACCGGCATGGCCGAGCTGACGGCCGCCGCGATCTACGTCCACTACTGGTTCCCGTCCGTCCCGCAGTGGGTGACGGCGCTGGTCTTCCTGGTGGTCCTCTTCGTGGCCAACCTGATCTCGGTGAAGCTGTTCGGCGAGATCGAGTTCTGGTTCTCGATGGTCAAGGTCACCGCGCTCATCGGCATGATCGTGATCGGTCTCGGCGTGCTCACCTTCGGCTTCAGCTCCGCCGGTGACACCGCCTCGGTCTCCAACCTCTGGCAGTTCGACGGCTTCTTCCCCAAGGGCATCGGCTCCTCGCTGATGACCCTGCAGGGCGTCATGTTCGCCTACCTCGCGGTCGAGCTGGTCGGTGTGACGGCCGGTGAGTCGGAGAACCCCGAGAAGACCCTCCCCAAGGCGATCAACACCCTGCCCTGGCGCATCGCGCTCTTCTACGTCGGCGCCCTCACCGTCATCCTCTGCGTGGTGAAGTGGACCGCGTTCGCGGCCGGCGTGAGCCCGTTCGTCAAGGCGTTCGCGGTGATCGGCATCCCGGCCGGCGCCGGCATCGTCAACTTCGTGGTGCTGACCGCGGCCCTGTCCTCCTGCAACTCGGGGATGTACTCCACCGGCCGTATGCTGCGCACCCTCGCGGACAACGGCGAGGCCCCGAAGGCGTTCGGCAGGCTGTCCGCGTCGAAGACCCCGGCCCTCGGCATCACCGTCTCGGTCGCCTTCATGGGCATCGGCGTGGTCCTGAACTACATCGTCCCGGAGAAGGCCTTCGGCTACGTCACCTCGGTGGCCACCGCGGCCGGCATCTGGACCTGGCTGATGATCCTGGTCAGCCATGTCCTCTACCGTCGTGCCGTCGACGCGGGCCGTCTGCCCGCCTCCTCCTTCCCGGCGCCGGGCGGCGCGGTGTGCAGCTGGATCGCCATCGTGTTCCTGCTCTTCGTCACCGGTCTGATCGCGTACGACGCCGACTCCCGCGTCTGCCTGTACGTGATGGCCGGGTGGGCCGCGGCGCTCGGCATCGGCTGGGCGGTCATCAAGGCCCGCAACCCGCAGGCCGCCGAGCGGCGCGAGCCGGAGTTCGAGAAGGTCGGCTGAGCCCTCACAGCTCACCATGTGGGCCGTCCCGTACCACCCCTCGGTACGGGACGGCCCTTCTGCTTATCCTGACCGTCATGCTGACCATCACCCAGGCCCTCGTCGACCAGATCGTCGCGCACGCGCGCCAGGACCACCCCGACGAGGCGTGCGGCGTGGTCGCGGGCCCGGCCGGTTCGGACCGTCCCGAGCGCTTCATCCCGATGCTGAACGCCGCCCGCTCGCCCACGTTCTACGAGTTCGACTCCGGCGACCTGCTCAAGCTCTACCGCGAGCTGGACGACCGCGACGAGGACCCAGTGGTGATCTACCACTCCCACACCGCGACCGAGGCGTACCCCTCCCGCACGGACATCTCGTACGCCAACGAGCCGGGCGCCCACTACGTCCTGGTCTCGACCGCCGACACCGACGACGCGGGCCCGTTCCAGTTCCGCTCGTTCCGGATCGTGGAGGGCGAGGTGACGGAGGAGGAGGTCAAGGTGGTGGAGAGCTACTGATACCGCAGTTCGGACAGAATTCATCCACCATGCGAGATCACACTCCGGGCACCGAGGGGGGAATCGATACGATGACCCCATGGTTTTCGACGACGTGAGCAAGAAGACGCCGGGCGCACTGCTCGTGGCGCGGCTGCACGTCGACCTGTGCAGGCTGAACAGCGCCATCTGTTGACGCTGCCCTGCCGCCGTACGGCCGTGAGCCGCGGCTTCGCACCCGGCGTACTCACTGTTTCCCGCGCTGCCGCGCGCCACCGACCTGACTTCTCCCGACAGGAGCCCAAAGCCATGGCCATCGAGGTCCGCATCCCCACCATCCTCCGCCAGTACACCGATGGTCAGAAGGCCGTCGAGGGCAGTGGGGAGACCCTCGCCGAGCTGTTCGCCGACCTCGAGACCCGCCACGCGGGCATCCAGGCCCGCATCGTGGACGGCGGCGAACTGCGCCGCTTCGTGAACGTCTACCTGAACGACGAGGACGTCCGCTTCCTCGACGGCATCAGCACCAAGGTCGCCGACGGCGACAACGTGACGATCCTGCCGGCCGTGGCCGGCGGCATGGCCTGATCCCTATGCGGTACGACTCCCCGCTGGCCGCGGTCGGTAACACCCCCCTGGTGCGCCTGCCGCGGCTCTCGCCGTCGCCCGAGGTCCGTATCTGGGCCAAGCTGGAGGACCGCAACCCGACCGGCTCGGTCAAGGACCGCCCCGCGCTGCACATGATCGAGCAGGCGGAGAAGGACGGCCGGCTCACCCCCGGCTGCACGATCCTGGAGCCCACGTCCGGCAACACGGGCATCTCCCTGGCCATGGCGGCGAAGCTCAAGGGCTACCGCATGGTGTGCGTGATGCCGGAGAACACCTCGCAGGAGCGCCGGGACCTGCTGGGCATGTGGGGCGCCGAGATCATCGCCAGCCCGGCCGCGGGCGGTTCCAACACCGCCGTACGCATGGCCAAGGAACTGGCGGCCGAACATCCGGACTGGGTGATGCTCTACCAGTACGGCAACCCGGACAACGCGGGCGCGCACTACGCGACGACCGGGCCCGAGATCCTCGCCGACCTCCCGTCCATCACACACTTCGTGGCCGGACTGGGCACCACCGGCACGCTGATGGGCGTGGGCCGCTATCTGCGCGAGAACAAGCCGGACGTGAGGATCGTGGCGGCGGAACCGCGCTACGACGACCTGGTGTACGGCCTCAGGAACCTCGACGAGGGCTTCGTACCGGAGCTGTACGACGCCTCGGTCCTCACCACCCGCTTCTCGGTCGGGTCCGCGGACGCGGTGGCCCGTACCCGCGAACTCCTCCAACAGGAGGGCATCTTCGCCGGTATCTCCACGGGCGCGGCCCTGCACGCCGCGATCGGCGTCGGCAAGAAGGCCGTCAAGGCGGGCGAGAGCGCCGACATCGTCTTCATCGTGGCCGACGGCGGCTGGAAGTACCTGTCGACGGGCGTCTACACGGCGGCCACCACGGAAGCGGCGATCGAGACGCTGCAGGGGCAGCTCTGGGCGTAGGGGAGTGACACAGCGGGGCCCAGGGGCGCTGCCCCTGGGCCCCGCCTCTCATCAACACGCCAATCGCCGGCTATGGGTGTGCTAAGTGCCGCTTATGGAGCGGCAAAGATCTCCTTCTGAGTGAACCGTTCGCCTCCGAACCCGGTTACGTTCTGCCCGTCCTGTCATGTCACCTTCATTGGCATCTCAGGGTGCTCGAAGTGTCATGCTCATGTCTGCGCGCTCCACCGCCGCTACGCGCGTCACAGGCCTGCCACTCAGCTTCAGGAATCCCCAGTTCCCGGCAGTGGCGCCGTGCACGGCCCTACCCGGGCTGCGCGACGCCGGCCTCAAACCGATGGAGGCAGCACCCCCATGCGTGAGTCACGCCCGAGCAGGCGGCACAGAAGCGTGCGAAGACTTCTGACCGCCGCGTTCCCCGCTCTCGCCCTCACCGTCGCCGGTCTCATGGCGGCCCCGGCCGCCGGTGCCCAGCCCGCCACGGCTCAGTCCTCGCAGCCCACGCGCGTCACCCAGAACGCCAGGGCCCTGGCGAACCCCGCGGCACAGACCGTCCACGCGACGGGCAAGGCGGGCCAGAAGGTGCCGACCCAGCACCTGTGCGGCGCCCCCACCCCCGGCCACGCGTCCTGCTTCGCCCAGCGGCGCACCGACATCAAGCAGCGGCTCGCCTCCGCGATGGCGGCCGCCGCGCCCTCCGGCCTCAGCCCGGCCAACCTGCACAGCGCCTACAACCTGCCCTCGACCGGCGGGTCCGGCCTCACGGTCGCCATCGTCGACGCCTACAACGACCCCAACGCCGAGTCGGACCTGGCCACCTACCGCTCGACGTACGGCCTGTCGTCGTGCACCAAGGCCAACGGCTGCTTCAAGCAGGTCAGCCAGACCGGTTCCACCACCTCGCTGCCCACGAACGACAGCGGCTGGGCCGGTGAAGAGGCGCTCGACGTCGACATGGTCAGCGCCGTCTGCCCCAACTGCAACATCATCCTCGTCGAGGCCAACTCCGCCACCGACTCCGACCTCGGCACGGCCGAGAACGAAGCGGTCGCGCTGGGCGCCAAGTTCGTCTCCAACAGCTGGGGCGGCTCCGAGTCCTCCTCCCAGACCAGCGAGGACACCTCGTACTTCAAGCACCCGGGCGTGGCCATCACCGTCTCCGCGGGTGACTCCGCCTACGGCGCCGAGTACCCGGCCACGTCCCAGTACGTGACCGCCGTCGGCGGCACCGCGCTCTCGACGTCCTCCAACTCCCGCGGCTGGACCGAGTCCGTGTGGAAGACCAGCAGCACCGAGGGCACCGGCTCCGGCTGCTCCGCCTACGACCCCAAGCCCAGCTGGCAGACCGACACGGGCTGCTCCAAGCGCATGGAGGCCGACGTCTCCGCGGTCGCCGACCCCGCCACGGGCGTCGCGGTATACGACACCTACGGCGGCTCCGGCTGGGGGGTCGTCGGCGGCACCAGCGCCTCCGCCCCGATCATCGCCGGCGTCTACGCCCTCGCGGGCACCCCGGGCTCCAGCGACTACCCGGCGAAGTACCCGTACTCCCACACCTCGAACCTGTACGACGTCACCAGCGGCAACAACGGCAGCTGCTCCCCGTCGTACTTCTGCACCGCCACCACCGGCTACGACGGCCCGACCGGCTGGGGCACCCCCAACGGCACCACGGCCTTCGCCTCCGGCAGCAGCACCGGCAACACCGTGACCGTCACCAACCCGGGCAGCCAGTCCACCACCACCGGCAGCTCGGTCAGCCTGCAGATCTCGGCTTCCGACAGCGCGGGGGCGACCCTCACCTACAGCGCGTCCGGCCTGCCGACCGGCCTGTCGATCAACAGCTCGACCGGCCTGATCTCCGGCACCGCGTCCACCGCGGGCACCTACAGCACCACGGTCACCGCGAAGGACAGCACGGGCGCCTCCGGCTCGGCCTCCTTCACCTGGACGGTCAGCTCCTCCGGCGGCGGCACCTGCTCCTCGGCGCAGCTGCTGGGCAACCCGGGCTTCGAGTCGGGCAACACCACCTGGAGCGCCTCCAGCGGTGTCATCACCAACGACAGCGGTGAGTCGGCGCACGGCGGTTCCTACTACGCCTGGCTCGACGGCTACGGCTCCTCGCACACCGACACGCTGTCCCAGTCGGTGACGATCCCGTCCGGCTGCAAGGCCACCTTCACCTTCTACCTGCACATCGACACGGCGGAGACCGGCAGCACCGCGTACGACAAGCTCACGGTGACCGCCGGTTCGACGACCCTGGCGACGTACTCGAACGTCAACGCCGCCTCCGGCTACGTGCAGAAGTCCTTCGACCTGTCCTCGTTCGCGGGGTCCACGGTCACCCTGAAGTTCAGCGGCGTGGAGGACTCCTCGCTGCAGACCAGCTTCGTCATCGACGACACGGCCGTGACGACCAGCTGACGCACCCATGCGGAAGGGGCCCCGGCCGGGTACTTCGGCCGGGGCCCCGTTGCGGTCCGGTAGGGATCCTGATGCGCTGGAGAAACGTCACATCCGCACCAGGGCGAAGGACCCGGGAACCAGGACTCGGAACAAGGCACAGAAAGGCGGCCGTCCCATGCGCCGTACGACGCTCCACCGGACCACCGTCGTCGCCGTCGCGGCAGCGGCGCTCCTCCTCGCGGGCTGTGGCACCCAGAGCGACGGAAAGTCGGCCGGCAGCAGCGCAGTGTCGCCGTCGGCGCCGCCGTCGCAGTCCGTCTCCCCGTCCGGGACGCCGTCCGCCCCGGCCTCGGCGTCACCGTCCGTGCCGCCGTCCGGAGCGCCGTCCGCCACGACGCCCGCCACGGGCTGCACGGCCGAGGCCCAGCTCACCGCGGCGGACACCGGTCGCACGGTCTGTCTGACCACGGGCGGGCAGATCCGCCTCACGCTGGACGGCACCAAGGACCGGCCCTGGACCACCGTGTCCGCCACGGGCAATGCGCTGAAGGCCACCAACGCCGGCATCGTCATCCAGCCGGGCGACGCCGTCGCCGCGTACGACGCGGTCGCGCCCGGAACGGCACGGCTCACCGCGACCCGCCCCCTGTGCGCCAAGCGGCCCGGCCAGAAGTCGTGCCTGGGTATCCAGCAGTGGACGGTCACAGTGACGGTGACGAAGCCATGACGCAGTTCACGTACATCATCATCCGGCCAGGTACCGCACCTGGTCCCACAACGCGGGGTCCACCACGCCCACCCGCCGCCGGAAGTCCCACAGCGGTACGTCCCGCAGTTCGTCGGTCTCCAGGAAGCTCGGCCGCCCATGGGCGTCGGCCACCGTGCCCGGCGGCAGCGGGATCACGCCCGCCCGCTCGTCGTGGTACCTGCTGGTGATCCTGGCGACGGTGGCGCTGTCCCCGCGCACCGTGAGCACCAGACACGGCCGCTCCTTGCCGCCCGGCCGGTCCTCGTGGGGCACGCTCGCCCACCAGATCTCGGCCGGCCGCGGATGCACCCGCGGACGCCCCGCGGGACGCGTGGCCGTACGGCGGCGGCGATGCCCGCGCCCCCAGCCGTCCACCAGCGTCGCGACCAGTGCGAGCAGCACCACGGCCGCCAGCGCCAGCCACCAGGACGTGTCCATATGGATGACGGTACCGGCGCGTTCGTCTCGCTGCCCGCCCTTCGTAACTCACGTGCGCCCTACCGTGCGCCGCACGCGCCCAGGTTCCAGCCGAACCGGTGACACCACAGGTGAGTTCGCCCACAACGGCCCCTGGCGGAGGAGCGACCCGCCCTTTTGCGCCTTACGCTCGACGGACCGCACGACCCCCGTCACCGCTCTCGTTCCTGCCTTCTGCACTTCACTGCCACGCGGAGGTTCCAGCTCTATGAAGCTCACCGTCGTCGGCTGCTCGGGGTCGTTCCCGTCCGCGGAATCGGCCTGCTCGAGCTACCTCGTCGAGGCCGACGGCTTCCGGCTGCTTCTCGACATGGGCAATGGCGCCCTGGGCGAGCTGCAGCGCCACTGCGGTCTCTACGACCTCGACGCGATCTTCCTCAGTCATCTGCACGCCGACCACTGCATCGACATGCTCGGGTACTTCGTCGCGCGCTACTACCGCCACGACGGCGGCCGCTGCGAACCGATCCCGGTCTACGGCCCCGAGGGCACCGAACAGCGCCTGACCACCGCCTACGCCGACACTCCTTCGGCCTCCTCGATGAGCGAGGTCTTCGACTTCCACACGGTGAAGCCGGGCACGTTCGAGATCGGCCCCTTCACCGTCCACACGGAACTCGTGCGCCACCCGGTGGAGGCGTACGCCATCCGCGTCGAGCACGGCGGCAGGTCGCTCACGTACTCGGGCGACACGGGCGTGAGTCAGGCCCTGGACGAACTGGCCCGCGACACGGATCTGTTCCTGTGCGAGGCCGCGTTCACCTACGGCAAGGAGAACATCCCGGATCTCCACCTCAACGGCCGTGAGGCCGGCGAGACGGCCACCCGCGCCGGAGCCCGCCGACTGGTCCTCACCCACATCCCCCCGTGGACGGACCCCCAGATCAACCTGGCGGACGCCCGTGCCGTGTACCAGGGACCGGTGGAACTGGCGGCGCCCCGGGCGTCGTACGAGATCTGACGCGGAGATCTGACACGGCGCGTACCCGTTACCCGTACGTGCGTGTCCATACGCGCGTGCCCATACGTACGCGAAGGCCCCGGAACCTGCTGAGGTTCCGGGGCCTTCGTGCCGTTCGGTGCGGATCTCACGCCTTGGTGAGGTCCTCGATCTCCTCCTCGGGCTCGCGGCCCGGGGTGGGGAGGTTGAACTTGATGATCGCGTAGCGGAAGACGAAGTAGTAGATCGCGCCGAACACCAGGCCGATCGGGATGATCAGCCATGGCTTGGTCGCGAGGTTCCAGTTGAGGAAGTAGTCGATCGCACCGGCCGAGAAGGTGAAGCCGGCGTGGACGCCGAGCGCCCAGGTGATCGCCATGGACAGGGCGGTGAGCACCGCGTGGATCGCGTAGAGCACCGGGGCGATGAACATGAACGAGAACTCGATCGGCTCGGTCACACCGGTGACGAAGGAGGTCAGCGCGACCGAGACCATCAGACCCGTGACGGCCTTGCGGCGCTCGGGGCGGGCGGTGTGCGCGATGGCGAGCGCGGCGGCCGGCAGACCGAACATCATGATCGGGAAGAAGCCCGACATGAACTGTCCGGCGGTCGGGTCACCGGCGAAGAAGCGGTTCAGGTCGCCGTGGACGATGGTGCCCGCGGAGTTCTTGTAGTCGCCGAGCTGGAACCAGGAGACGGCGTTGACGAACTGGTGCATACCGACCGGGATCAGCGCGCGGTTGACCAGACCGAACAGACCCGCACCGACGGCGCCGAGACCGGTGATCCACTTGCCGACGTCGGAGATGCCGTCACCGATGGGCTTCCAGACCAGACCGAAGAAGACACCCATGAGCGTGCCGACGAAGGCCATGATGATCGGGACGAGCCGGCGTCCGTTGAAGAAGCCGAGCCAGTCGACCAGCTTGGTGCGGTGGAACCGCTGCCACAGCACGGCGGCGAGCAGACCCATGATGATGCCGCCGAGGACACCGGGGTTGTTGTAGGTCGCGGCTATGTCCGGGCCGTTCTGGACCTTGGCCTCGGTGACCGGGAACGCCTTCAGCACGTTGCTGTAGACGAGGAAACCGACCAGGGCCGCGAGAGCGGTGGAGCCGTCCGACTTCTTCGCGAAACCGATCGCGACACCGACGCAGAACAGCAGCGGCAGGTTGTCGAACACGGCGCCGCCCGCGGTCGCGAAGACGGAGGCGACCTTGTGCCAGTGCAGTCCGTCGTCGCCGAAGACGTCGGGCTGGCCGAGCCGCAGCAGGATGCCCGCCGCCGGCAGCACCGCAATGGGGAGCTGAAGGCTGCGGCCGATCTTCTGCAGGCCCTGGAACAGACCGGATCCCCGCTTCTTTGCGGGGGCCGCCGTGGTGGTGGCGGTGCTCATACTTCCTCCATGTGCCGAGTGCTGCGGGGGACGGGAAGGGGGAAACAGGGGTGTACAGCACCCGCGTGGTCTACACCACTCACTGGTGTAGACCTGTTGTAGCACGGTGAAGGCGGGATAAGGAACCCATGAATTCCGAAGCCTCAAGCCGTACGCCGAGTAAATGCCGCACTCGTGGCGAAACCCCCGAAACTGTACTCCGAGGGTTCATATGTGACGAAGGGGCGCGGGCGTGATAAAGACAACGCCGTCCCGGCGCGGCGAGGGCCAAGCCCTGGCGGCATGAGCGGCCTCCGCACCTGTTCTGCCGAAGAGTTTGGCGACCGTTCCCCGGGTGGTGTAGACCAGTTTCGGACGGTCGTACCGGCCGGCCATGGGTCACTGCGACAAAGCGGTTCGGATCAGGGAGAAAGAACATGGCCAGCAAGGCTGAGAAGATCGTCGCCGGGCTCGGCGGCATCGACAACATCGACGAGATCGAGGGCTGCATCACCCGGCTGCGCACCGAGGTCCACGACGCCTCGCTGGTCGACGACGCCGCCCTGAAAGCCGCGGGCGCCCACGGCGTCGTCAAGATGGGCAACGCCATCCAGGTCGTCATCGGCACGGACGCCGACCCGATCGCGGCGGAGATCGAAGACATGATGTGAGCCCCGCGCCCACACCCACAGCAACCGAAGAGGGGCCCCTTCCGCCGCGGGAGGGGCCCCTCCCGCACGTACGGATAGGCTCGGGGCCATGTCTCGAATCGACGGCCGCACCCCCGACCAGCTCCGCCCCATCACCATCGAGCGCGGCTGGAGCAAGCACGCCGAGGGCTCCGTCCTCGTCTCCTTCGGCGACACGAAGGTCTTCTGCACCGCCTCCGTCACCGAAGGCGTACCGCGCTGGCGCAAGGGCAGCGGAGAGGGCTGGGTCACCGCCGAGTACGCCATGCTGCCCCGCTCCACCAACACCCGCGGCGACCGCGAGTCGGTCAAGGGCAAGATCGGCGGCCGTACGCACGAGATCAGCCGGCTCATCGGCCGCTCCCTGCGCGCCGTCGTCGACTACAAGGCGCTCGGCGAGAACACCATCGTCCTCGACTGCGACGTGCTCCAGGCCGACGGCGGCACCCGCACCGCCGCGATCACCGGCGCCTATGTGGCCCTCGCCGACGCCGTGGCCTGGGCCCAGCGCAAGAAGCTGGTGAAGGCGGGCCGGAAGCCGCTGACCGGCACCGTCGCGGCCGTATCCGTGGGCATCGTGGGCGGTGTACCGCTCCTGGACCTCTGCTACGAGGAGGACGTCAAGGCCGAGACCGACATGAACGTGGTCTGCACCGGCGACGGCCGCTTCGTGGAGGTACAGGGCACGGCCGAGGCGACGCCGTTCGACCGCAAGGAACTGACCGCCCTCCTCGACCTCGCGGTCGCGGGCTGCGACCAGTTGGCGGCGATCCAGCGCGCTGCACTGGAGGCAACCGCGTAGCCCCGGATCGGCGTTCTAAGGGGTAGTTCCGAGGAAGAGTCCAAGAAGGATTCCGAGAAGGATTCCAAGAAGGATTCCAAGGAACACCTGCACGGCTGCACAACTGCCCACCTGACGGAACGGGCGCGCGGCGAAAGCCCGCGCGCCCACCCGCAGCCCGGGAGAGAGCAGCACCATCAACGGGGAGGGAACCGTCCCATGGCCGCGCGCCACCGCCGACGCATCGCCACCGCCGCGCTAGCCGCCGTCGCCGTACTCACCGCCGTGGGCGCGAGCGCAGGCTGCGACGCCGTCAACAAGGCGATCGACTGCGTGCAGACCGCCGACGCGATCGCCGACAGCGTCACCAACCTCCAGCAGGCCGTCGAGAACGCGGCGAACGACCCGACGCAGACGGACGCATCCCTCGACTCCATCGAGAAGAACCTCGACAAGATCGGCGACAAGACGGACAACGTCGACGTCAACAAGGCGGTCGACGACCTCCGCAAGGCCGTCACCAGCGTCCGCGACGCCGTCAAGAACGGCGACAAGACCCCCGACGTCGGCCCGGTGACGGACGCGGCCGGGGAGCTGACGAAGGTGTGCACCTCCTAGGACGCGACCGGGAATGCCGGGGTACGGCAAAGCGGGCACCGTCGCCGTACGGATTCCGGCGGCACGGATACTGGTGGACATGACCCGCCTGATCCTCGCCACACGCAACGCCGGAAAGATCACCGAACTCAGGGCGATCCTCGCCGAAGCGGGCCTCCCGCACGACCTCGTCGGCGCGGACGCCCACCCCGACATCCCCGACGTCAAGGAAACGGGCGTCACGTTCGCCGAGAACGCCCTCCTGAAGGCCCACGCGCTCGCCCGCGCGACGGGTCTGCCCGCGGTGGCGGACGACTCGGGCCTGTGCGTGGACGTCCTGAACGGCGCCCCCGGCATCTTCTCGGCCCGCTGGGCGGGCCGCCACGGCGACGACAAGGCGAACCTGGACCTGCTCCTGGCCCAGCTCGCGGACATCGACGACGCCCACCGGGGCGCCCACTTCGCGTGCGCGGCGGCCCTGGCCCTGCCGGACGGCACGGAACGGGTGGTGGAGGGCCGCCTGAAGGGCACCCTCCGCCACGCCCCGTCCGGCACGAACGGCTTCGGCTACGACCCGATCCTCCAGCCGGAGGGCGAGACCCGCACCTGCGCGGAACTGACCCCCGAGGAGAAGAACGCGATCAGTCATCGGGGGAAGGCGTTTCGGGCGTTGGTGCCGGTGGTGCGGGAGTTGCTGGGCTGAGGCCCTAGAAAGAAATGGCCTGCGGATCGATTCGATTCGCAGGCCATTTGTGTGCGGCGGAAGGGATTCGAACCCTCAAGCCCGGTCAGGGGCCACAGATCCTAAGTCTGCTGCGTCGCCGTTGCGCCACCGCCGCTAGCCGCCTGCCATGGTACCGGGAGTCGACCAGTGCCTTCTGCCTCCCCTGCACCATGTGCTGGTGATCGCGTGGCAGTTGGGGCACAGCAGCCGCAGATTCTCACGCCGGTTGTCGCGCCAGTCCCCGTTGATGTGATCGACCTCCAGCGTCATGGGCTTTCCGAGCCACACAGGCCCGACCCCGCACCTGGCGCACTGCTCGGGCACGCCGACGTCGCAGAGCGCACGCCGTAAACGAGCGGTATTGGTCCGGTGCGCGCTGTTGCTCCGTACTAGAACTTCCTCAGGGCTTTTGGCGGTCGAGCTCCGCTTCCCCCGTTGGTGTGCCTGCCCCAGGAAGTGCGTCGTCGTGAGGTGATCCTCGGCGATCCACTTGCGCAGATTTGCGCGTTGGGCGCCGTTATCTGTGCGCCCGAGGCGGCGCAGTACCTCTGCAATCGAGAACGACTCCGCGACAGCCGCCCGCAATTCGTCGGGCCTGGGGCGAGCATGACTCCCGCAAGCACGGAAGTGGGAGATGTCGATGCCGAAGTCAGCGAATCGCTTTGTGAGGTACCGACGGAGGTTGGAGTACGGCGTGGCTCCGAAGTAGGTGATGACCTCGTCCAGATCGGAACACCGTCCGGCGGCTTCCTCCAGCCGCTCACGGGTGTACTGCACGCCACTGCTCATCAGGCACCGCTCTTGAAAGGTCGCTTGCCGCGCCCCCGGTAACTGTCCGTTGTGGAATGGCAGTTGGGGCAGATTAGGCGCAGGTTCCCGATACGGTTGTTGCACCAGTCGCCGTCGACATGGTCGACCTCAAGCCGCAGCGGTTCTCCCAGCCACACCGGCTCGATTCCGCACAAGGCGCAGCGCTCATCGATGCCGTGTTCAAGCATCGCTCGCTTGAGGCGGTCTGGCGGTGTGCGTCTGGGGTGCGGCGAGGTGTCTTCGGCGAGGATCTCTTCGGCGGTCTGGCGGCGCTGGTTGTACCTCATGCGCTCCGTTCGGACGGCTGGTGTGAAGTGCGAGGTGTCGATTCCGTACGCTTTGATTCGCCGGGCGATGTTGGTCTGGTGACCTCCTACGGAATCGAGCCCGAGTCGGCGTACGACTTCGTTCACGCTCGCGGAGAGGGCGACCACGGGCTCTAGGATCTCCTTGGTCCACTTCACCCCCTCGCGCTCGAAGTGTGAGACATCCACCCCCAGCTTCTTCATCCGCTCAAGCACATACCGCCGCCTGGAACTCCTCGGATCCACCCCCAGCCGCTCCAATGCCTCCGACAGCGTCCGTGACGCCCTGGCCGCTTCCTCCAGGCGCTCCTTGGTGTACGTGCTTGCCCCATCGATTCCCCTCCGTTCTCGGCCACGCGTTCGCGGCCTCGTACGGAGTAACGAACCGATCGTCGGACAGTCACGACAAGCGCAGCAAAAGGGGCCGGTGACGACGGTCACCAGCCCCTTTTCCGGATTGATCTGGTCGATCTACAAGTACAGCCCCGTGGAGTCCTCCGACCCCTCGAATCGGTCCGCCGCCACGGCGTGCAGATCGCGTTCGCGCATCAGGACGTACGGGATTCCGCGCACCTCGACCTCGGCCCGGTCCTCCGGGTCGTACAGGACCCGGTCGCCCGGCTCCACAGTCCGTACGTTCTGCCCGACCGCGACGACCTCGGCCCAGGCGAGGCGCCGGCCGACGGCCGCGGTCGCGGGGATCAGGATGCCGCCGCCGGACCTGCGCTCGCCCTCGGCGGCGTCCTGCCGCACCAGCACGCGGTCGTGCAGCATCCGGATCGGCAACTTGTCGTGCTGGGTCTTCTCGCTCACGCCCCGAACCTACCTGCCTTCGACGGCTTCGCGCGCGGCCGGGTCAGTTCTTGCGCCGCCGGGAGCCGAGCGCGAACAGCCCCACGACCCCGACCACGACCAGCGCCACGGGCACGATGCGCTCCAGCCGAGGCGCGCCGTCCTCCGTGACCAACTGTCCCTTCACCTCGCTGACGACCCGGTTGACGCCGACGTAAGCGCGCCCGAGCGTGTGGTCGATGTTGGAGACGACCTTGGCCTTGGCGTCCCCGACGATCGTCTTCGGGTGAACCCGGACGCCGATCTCGTCGAGCGTCTCGGCGAGCGTTTCGCGGCGGCGCTTGATGTCCGCCTCGATCTGCGCCGGAGTCCTTGTGTCCGGTGTGCTCGACGTGTCCGCCACCGCGCTTCCTCCGTGGTCGTTTGCGACGTGTTCCGCGCAATTCCTGCTCCTGTGGTCGACAGTCTGTCAGTTCCGCGCCGAACGCACTCCTCGGCCACCCCTATGGAGCTGCCGGAAGGAGATTAGGCTCGTCGGGTAACCCGCCCCTTGCCACGTGAGGTACCGATGAGCGAGCGACTCCAGCCCGGCGACACCGCCCCCGCCTTCACCCTGCCGGACGCCGACGGCAATGAGGTCTCCCTTGCGGACCACAAGGGCCGCAAGGTCATCGTGTATTTCTACCCGGCCGCGCTGACCCCGGGCTGCACCAAGCAGGCGTGCGACTTCACGGACAACCTGGAACTGCTGGCGGGCGCGGGCTACGACGTCATCGGCATCTCCCCCGACAAGCCGGAGAAGCTTGCGAAGTTCCGCGAGAAGGAGTCCCTGAAGGTCACGCTTCTTGCGGACCCCGACAAGACGGTGCTGGAGGCGTACGGCGCCTTCGGTGAGAAGAAGTTGTACGGCAAGACGGTCGTCGGCGTCATCCGCTCCACGGTGATCGTGGACGAGGAGGGCAAGGTCGAGCTGGCGCTGTACAACGTGAAGGCGACGGGGCATGTGGCGAAGATCATCAAGGATCTGGGGATCTGAACCTCCGCTTCCCGAAAGAACGGCCCGCACCGGCTTGATCCGTGCGGGCCGTCTCCAGCGTCGGGGCAGGGCGCTTACGACCGCCGCCCCTGAGAACTGAGCGTGCCCAACCCGCCCGTCCCGCCGGTCCCTGTGGTCCCGCCGCCGGTCGTGCCGCCGGTGCCGGTGGTGCCGCCGGTGCCCGTGGTGCCGCCGGTTCCGGTGGTGCCCCCGTCGCCGGTCGTGCCGCCGGTTCCGGTGGTGCCGCCCGTGGTCGTCGAGCCGCCCGTCCCGGTCGTGCCACCCGTGGTCGTCGAGCCGTTGGTGCCCGGGGTGCCTGTGGTGCCGCCCGTCGTGGGCGTTCCGCCGGTCGTCTGGCCCTGGTTCTGGCCCTGGTTCGTGCCCGGGGAGGGCAGGCCGCCCGTCGTGCCGCCGTTGTCCTGGGTTCCGGTGGTGCCCGGCTGCTGGTCCGTGGGGCCCGTGCTCGGTTCCACGGTCTGGTCGGCGCCGGCCTGGAGCGTGAGGTCGAAGTCCTTGACCGGCTCTCCCTGCAGGGCCGCCTTCGTGAACTGCGCCCAGATCTGCGCGGGCGCGCCACCGCCGTTGATACGGGCCAGCCCCATCGCGCCGTAGAGCGACTCGTGCTTGCCCGTGTCCGGGTCCTGGCCCATCACGGAGACCACGGTCGCCAGCTGCGGGGTGTAGCCGGCGAACCAGGCCGCCTGGTCCTCCTCGGCCGTACCCGTCTTGCCTGCGGCGGGCCGGCCGGCGTCCTGCGCGGCGGTCGCGGTGCCGTTGTCCACCACGCTCTGCAGTACCGCCGTGGTCGTGTCCGCCGCCTCCCGGGTCACCACCTGCTTCGTGGTCTGCTGCGGCAGCTGGACGTCCTCGGTGCCGTCCTTGGAGATCTTCTCGACGAGCGTGTACGTGGCGTGCTTGCCGTGGTTGGCGAGCGTCGCGTACGCCTCCGCCATGTCGAGGGTGCTCGCGGTGGCCGTGCCGAGCGCGATCGAGGGGTACGGGTTGAGGTCGGGCGTGTTCCCGGGCAGGCCGAGGTCGATCGCGGTCTGCTTGACCTTGGACGGGCCGACGTCCACCGCCATCTGCGCGTACACGGCGTTCACCGACTTGTCCGTGGCCTTGCGGACGGTGATCGGGCCGTAGGAGATGCTGTCCTCGTTCTCGGGCGCGTACGCCCCACCGGTCCAGCCCTGCACCGGCCGCTTGTTCGTGCCGTCGTAGACCGTGTTCGGGGTGATCGTGACGCCGTCCTGCGTCCGGGAGCCGTTCTGGACGGCCGAGGTGAACACGAACGGCTTGAACGTCGAGCCGACCTGGTAGTCGCGGCGGGTCGCGTTGTTGACGTACTGCTTGGTGTAGTCGATGCCGCCGTACATCGCGACGACCTTGCCGGTGGACGGGTCTATGGCGACACCGCCCGCGCGGACGTACCGGTCGGCCTTGCGGTCCTTCTTGTCGAGGTTGGACATCACCTGGTCGTTGACGGCCTTGACGAACGCGTTCTGCTTGGACTTCTGCAGGGTGGTGGTGATGCGGTAGCCGCCGCGGGCCAGGGTGTCCTCGTCGATGATCTTGTTTGTGACGAGGTAGTCCTTGATCGCCTGGACCAGGTAGCCGCGCTGGCCGGACAGTGCGGTCCCGGCCACCTGCTGCTTGGGCGTCGGGAACGTCACCTTCTGCCGGTCGGCCTCGGTCAGCCAGTTCTTCTTGACCATGCCGTCGAGGACGTAGTTCCAGCGGGCGACGGCCGCCGCCTTGTTCTCCGGGTGCGCGATCACGTCGTACTCGCTCGGGGCGTTGAGCAGCGCGGCGAGGTACGCGCCCTGGCCGACCGTGAGGCCCTTCGCGTCGACGCCGTAGTACGCGTGTGCGGCGGCCTGGATGCCGTAGGAGTTGCGCCCGAAGAAGCTGGTGTTGAGGTAGCCCTCGAGGATGGCGTCCTTGCTCTTCTCGCGGTCGAGCTTTATCGCGATGAAGAACTCCTTCACCTTCCGGGTGACGGTCTGCTCCTGGCCCAGGTAGTAGTTCTTCACGTACTGCTGGGTGATCGTCGAGCCGGACTGCTTGCCCTTGCCGGTGGCCGTGTTCCAGGCGGCGCGGATCATCGCCTTGGGGTCGACGGCGGTCTCGGTGTAGAAGTCGCGGTCCTCGGCGGCGAGCGCCGCGTGCTGGGCGTCCCTGGAGATCTGCGAGAGCTGCACGTTCTCGCGGTTGACCGGGCCGACGCGGGCCAGCTCGCTGCCGTCGGCGTACAGGTACACGTTGCTCTGCTGGGTCGCCGCGACGTTCCCCTCCGCGGGGATCCTGACCGTGTAGTAGCCGAGCGCGAAGAGGCCCATCAGGAGCAGGATCCCCATGACGAGGGTGCCGAGCACCATGCGCCAGGTCGGGATCAGCCGACGCCACCCCGTGCGCTGGGGCCGCTTCGGTTTCCCGCTGGCGGGTGCCGCGTTGGCCGGGGGCTGTGGCTCCTGGCTGGTGGCTGCCGCGTGTGCTGTGGGCTGTGGCCTTTGACCGATGACTGCTGCGCCGGCCGTGGGCTGTGGCTCCTGGCTGGTGGCTGCCGCGTGTGCTGTGGGCTGTGGCCTTTGGCCGGTGGCTGCTGCGTCGGCCGTGGATTGTGGCCTTTGGCCGGTGGCTGCTGCGTGTGCTGCGGGCTGTGGCCTCTGGCCGATGACTGCTGCGCCGGCCGTGGGCTGTGGCTTTTGGCTGACGGCTGCCGCGTGCGCCGTGGGCTGTGGCTTCTGACCAGGGATCGCCGCGTTGGCCGTGGGCTTCGGCTTCTCGCCGGGGTTCGTTCCCTCAGCCGTGGGCTTCGGTTCCTCGCCGGGGTCCACCTCGTCAGCCGTGGCCTTCGGCTTTTCGCCGTGGCCCGCCTCGTCGGCCACGGGCTTCGGCTTCTCGCCCGTGATCGCTCCGTCGGCCGCGGGCTTCGGCTTCTCGCCGGGGCCTGCCCCGTCGGCCGCGGGCTGCGGTTCTCTGGACGCCACGCCCTGGCTGCTCTGCTGCGGCTGCGGCTCGTCGCTCATCGTGGTGCCGGACTCCCGTTTCGCGTCGTACGTTCGCGTACGCCCTCATACGCCATCTGCGCCCCCTGATGAAGACTGTCGCACCCTTCCGTTCCGTTCCCGGCACAAGGGCCGTGTCGTGCGGAAAAAACGTGTGGTGCGCCAC
Source organism: Streptomyces sp. NPDC001634 (assembly GCF_040298185.1). NCBI lineage: Bacteria > Bacillati > Actinomycetota > Actinomycetes > Kitasatosporales > Streptomycetaceae > Streptomyces > Streptomyces sp. NPDC001634. Next base: position 24,205 of record NZ_JBEOZU010000084.1, read on the forward strand.
TTCGCCCGCGCGCTAGGCTCCTGCGCTTCGCCCGGCACGCTCGAAGGAGGGTTTTCCGTGGGGACAGGGCGGTTGTACGCCGCCGTCGCCGCCGGTGGGTTCCGGCGGTACGCGACCTACCGGACCGCGACCGCGGCGGGGGTGTTCACCAACACAGTCTTCGGGTTGATCTTGGCATACACCTACCTCGCCCTGTGGCAGGAGCGGCCACATCTGGGGGGATACGACCAGTCGCAGGCTCTTACCTTCGTTTGGGTGAGCCAGGGCCTGCTGATGACGACGGCCGTGTTCGGCGGTGGCTTCGAGGACGAGCTGATCGAACGCATCCGCACCGGCGACATCGCCATCGACCTGTACCGGCCCGCCGACCTCCAGCTGTGGTGGCTGGCCTCGGACATGGGGCGGGCCATGTTCCACCTGCTCGGCCGCGGGGTGGTTCCGCTGGTGTTCGGCGCGCTCGTGTTCCCGCTCGCGCTGCCCGCCGCCCCGCTGACCTGGCTCGCGTTCGTGATCGCGGTCGCGCTGGGCGTGGTGGTCAGCTTCGCGATCCGCTTCCTCGTCGCGTTGTGCGCGTTCTGGCTGCTGGACGGGGCGGGCGTCGCCAACCTCTCCTGGCTGACGGCGGTCTTCTGCTCGGGCATGCTGCTGCCGCTCAACGTCTTTCCCGGCACGCTCGGCGAGATCGTCCGGGTCCTGCCCTGGTCGTCGCTGCTCCAGGCCCCCGTGGACGTGCTGCTCGGCGAGGCGGACCCCCTGCGGACCTACGCCTTCCAGGGGGCGTGGGCGGTCGTCCTGCTGGCCCTCGGGCGGCTGGTGCAGTCTGCGGCGACCCGACGGGTGGTGGTCCAGGGTGGCTGACACGACGTACGGGAGCGAGGAGACGTACGGGAACGAGGAGATGAACGGGAGTGAGGAGACGTACGGGAGTGAGGAGACGTACGGCCGCGTGCGCGAAGGACTGCGCGCCTACTGTCTGATCACCGCCATGTGGATCCGTTCCACGATGGCCTACCGTGTCTCCTTCGCGATGACCACGTTCGGCAACTTCGCCGGCACCGCGCTCGACTTCGTCGCGATCATGCTGATGTTCTCGCGGATCGACACGCTCGGTGGCTACCGCCTGCCCGAGGTGGCGTTCCTCTACGGCCTCTCGGCCACCGCCTTCGGTTTCGCCGACCTCGCGCTCGGCTCGATGGACCGGCTGGGGCGACGGGTGCGCGACGGCACGCTCGACACACTGCTGGTGCGTCCGGCGCCCTTGCTCGCGCAGGTCGCGGCGGACCGCTTCGCGCTGCGCCGCCTCGGCCGGATCACCCAGGGCGCGCTGGTCCTCGGGTACGCGCTCGCCGTCCTGGACGTGGCCTGGTCCCCGCTCAAGGTGCTGATGATCCCGCTGACGCTGCTCAGCGGTGCCGCGATCTTCTGTGCCGTGTTCGTGGTGGGCGCGGCCTTCCAGTTCGTCGCGCGGGACGCCTCCGAGGTGCAGAACTCCTTCACGTACGGCGGTCAGACGCTGCTGCAGTACCCGCCGAGCGTGTTCGCGAAGGAGTTGGTGCGCGGGGTGACCTTCGTGCTGCCGCTCGCCTTCGTCAACTGGCTGCCCGCGCTGTATGTGCTGGGGCGGCCCTATCCGCTCGACCTGCCGCCATGGGCCGCGTTCGCCCCGCCACTGGTGGCGGCGGGCTGCTGTGCGCTGGCGGGGCTGGCCTGGCGTGCGGGACTGCGTTCGTACCGGAGCACGGGGAGTTAGCGCACATGGACAGTGATTTCATCGAACTCGACCGCGTCGAGAAGGTCTTCGACGTACGCAAGCGGACCGGGTTTCTGCGCAGTGAGCGGCGGCAGGTGCGGGCGGTCGACTCGATCTCCTTCATCGTGGCGCGCGGTGAGATGGTGGGCTACATCGGGCCGAATGGCGCGGGCAAGTCGACGACCATCAAGATGCTCACCGGGATCCTGACGCCGAGCGGTGGGCAGTTGCGGGTCGCGGGCATCGACCCGTCCCGCGAGCGGACGCGGCTCGCGCAGCGCATCGGGGTGGTGTTCGGGCAGCGCACGACCCTGTGGTGGGACCTGCCGCTGATCGACTCGTACCGGCTGATGCACCGTATGTACCGCATCCCCGACGTGCGTTACCGCGAGAATCTCGACCGCTGTGTCGAACTCCTCGAACTGGGCGGTCTGTTGGACGTGCCGGTACGTCAGCTGTCGCTGGGGCAGCGGATGCGGGGCGACATCGTGGCGGCGCTGCTGCACGACCCCGAGGTGCTGTACCTCGACGAACCGACGATCGGCCTCGACGTGATCTCCAAGGCGAAGGTCCGGGACTTCCTGCGGGACCTGAACGCCGAGCGCGGCACGACCGTGCTGCTGACCACGCACGATCTGCAGGACATCGAGCAGTTGTGCTCACGGGTGATGGTCATTGACCACGGGCGCCTGATGTACGACGGTCCGTTCGCCGGGCTGCACGAGGTGGGCGACAGCGAACGCACCCTCGTCGTCGACCTGGAGCGGGAACTGCCGCCGATCGAGGCGCCGCCCGCGCGTGTGGTGCGGGTCGAGGGGCCGCGGCAGTGGCTCGCCTTCCCGGCGTCGGAGTCGGCGGCTCCGCTGGTGGCGCGTATCGCGGCGGAGTATCCGCTGGTGGACCTGTCGGTGCGGGAGCCGGACATCGAGGCCGTGATCGCCCAGATGCTGGAACTATTCGGGGACACCCCCAAACCCCCGCCGGGCCGGACGGAGCGCGCGGTCTCGTAGCCCTGCGCCCGGCGAACTCGTAGGCTGGCGCCCATGACCGACGCTGTGTCTTCCGGGGGAAGCGACGATCAGGGGCTGACGCCGCGGGCCCCCCGTACCCCCGTCCCCGAGCTCCGCGCCTCCGACGCCGATCGTGAACGAGTCGCCGAGGTCCTGCGCGACGCACTCGCCGAGGGCCGTCTCGACATGGAGGAGTTCGAGGAGCGACTGGAGGCCACCTACAAGGCGCGGACCTACGGGGAACTGACGCCGATCACCCGGGACCTGCCGGCCGCGGGCGTCACGGCTCCGGCGGTGTCGCTGATCAAGGAGCCCGCGGTGAGCGGGAGCTGGGCGGGGCGGATCGGCGGCGGCGAGGGGTCGTCCTCGTGGGCCGTCGCCGTCATGTCAGGGTTCCAGCGCAAGGGCCGCTGGACGGTGCCGAAGCGGTTGAACTGCTTCGCCTTCTGGGGCGGCGGTGAGATCGACCTGCGGGAGGCGGACTTCGCGGACCGCGAGGTCGAGATCAACTGTGTCGCGATCATGGGCGGGATGAACGTCATCGTGCCGCCCGGCGTCGAGGTGATCGTGCGCGGCATGGGGATCATGGGCGGCTTCGACCACCGTGAGGAGGGCGTGCCGGGGGAGCCGGGCGCGCCGCGCGTGATCGTCACCGGGTTCGCGTTCTGGGGCGGGGTCGGCGTCGAGCGCAAGCTGACCAGGGCCGAACGGCAGCGGCTGAAGGAGGAGCGGCGCCAGGAGAAGCTGGACCGCAAGGCCGCGCGCAAGGAGCTGCACGCCTCCCATCGCGACAGCCTGGGGGATCTGCTGGATGCCCACCTGGACGCGCGGGAGGAGCACCGCGAACTGATGCGCGAACGCCGCGAGGAGCGCCGGGAGGCCCGCCGCGAGGAGCGCGACAGGCGCCGTCACGGGGACTACTGAGCAGTGTGGCGCCGTCACGGGGACTGCTGACCAGCGTGGCGCTTCACGGTGACTGCTGACCAGCGTGGCGCTTCACGGTGACTGCTGACCGGCGCTAGAGCTGGGCGGGCGCCGCTCCCTTCAGCGAGGTCAGGTCGAACACCTCCGCCATCCGGTGAAAGCCCTCGTCGTTGGGGTGGAGGTGGTCGCCCGAGTCGTAGTCGGAGCGCAGCCGGCGCGGGTCGTACGGGTCCCGTAGCGCCTTGTCGAAGTCGACGAACTCGTCGTAGACCGTGCCCGCACGGATCTGCGCGTTGACGGCCTGCCGCGCCTGTTCGCGGTCGGCCCGGTAGCCGCGGTGGCCCTTGAACGGCATCAGAGTGGCGCCGACGACCTTGAGGCCGCGCGCGTGCGCCTCGCGGACCAGGGTGCGCAGGCCCGCCGTGATCCGGTCGGGGTCGGCGTGGCCGGGGGTGCGCAGGATGTCGTTGACGCCGAGGTCGATGATGACGGCCTTGACGTTGGTACGGCCGAGGACGTCGCGGTCGAATCGGGTCAGGCCGCTCGGGTCGTCGGCGGGCCGGCCGAGGCCGCTGGTCAGGACGCGGTTGCCGCTGATGCCCTCGTTGACCACGCTGTAGCGGGGCACGTCACTTGATCCGGCCGCCGCGTGCAGCCGCTGCGCGAGGACGTCCGTCCAGCGGTGGTCGGCGCCCACGGTGGAGGTGATGCCGTCCGTGATCGAGTCGCCGAGCGCGACGACGGTCCCGACCGATTCGTTGCTCAGCACGTCCAGCGCGGTCAGACAGCGCCAGTACTCCGTCTGCTCGGTGTAGGAGCCGCCGTTCAGGTCCTCCGTGTGGTCGCCCTGGGCGGCGTAGGAGATCTGGCGTGCGTGCCGGTGGTAGGTGACCGGGCCGGACGGGGTGGGGGAGTAGGTGGTCACGAGTACGTCGGAGCCGTGCGGGACGGCTATGCGTACGGCGTCGCTGAGCACCTGCGCGCCGGGGGCTATGACGGCCGAGGTGCTGCGCCCGAAGGTGAGGCGGCGCATGGTGCCGGGGGCCGCTGTCGCGTCGCCCGGCGCGGCGGCGACCGCGATCGAGGCGTGCGTGATGCTCAGCGGCTGCTGACCGTAGAGATTGGAGAGCGTGATGCGGGCACTCGTACCGGCGACGTCCGCGTGCACGACGTTGCGCACGGACCGTCCGGCCATCCCGTCCGTCTCGGTACCGGGCTCGGCCCCGGAGGGCGAGGCCGACCAGGCGCCGACCCAGGTGCCGGTGGAGGCGGGGGCGGCGGAGCCCCTCGTGGTGGGGCGGCCGGTGGTGAGGGTGCTGCGGCTGCCGCCGTCATCGGCCGTGACGCCGATGTATATGCCGGCCGACACGGCCAGGATGAGCGTGCAGATGGCAGCCAGCAGGGCATAACCGCGTGGCCTGGTCATGCGGTGCGTGTCTCCTCGGGCGACGGGAGTCCGGGGCTCCGTGTTGATCATTTCCATGATGACAGGCGCCCCTGACAAGACCCTGATTTCCTTGACAGGAACCCTGACGAGACCCTGAAAAGCCCCCGATACTTCTCCGTCCGGACAGACGCCGGGAACTCCCGTTCCGTTCCAGGAGTCGGTCAGGAAGGGACAATGTGTACGGGGGACACGAACGGGTGGAGTGGATGGAACGCACGAAACCGGATGAAGCGGTGGCCGCAGGCCCGGCTGCCGACGTGGCCGCCGCCAGCCGCGCGATGACCTCCTTCAGCCCCGCCGACGAGGAGAAGCGCCGGGGTGTGCGCCGGATGAAGGGCACGGCGACCGGACTGCTGCTGTTGGTGGCGCTCGTGTACGTCCTCGCCAAATGGGCGCAGAACTCGGGCGCGGGCCTCTGGGCCGGCTATGTGGCAGCCGCTGCCGAGGCCGGCATGGTGGGCGCGCTCGCCGACTGGTTCGCGGTCACCGCGCTCTTCCGGCATCCGCTCGGTGTGCCCATCCCGCACACCGCGATCATCCCCAACAAGAAGGACCAGCTCGGCGTCTCTCTGGGTGAGTTCGTCGGCGAGAACTTCCTTTCCCAGGAGGTCGTACGCCAGCGGCTGCACGCGGTCGGCATCGCGAGCCGCCTGGGTGCCTGGCTGGCCGAGCCGGAGCACGCGGACCGGGTGACGGCGGAGCTGGCGACCGCCCTGAGAGGCGCCCTGACCGTGCTGCGGGATTCGGACGTCCAGGCGGTGGTGGGCGAGGCCATCACGCGCCGCGCCGACGCCCAGGAGATAGCGCCGGGCCTCGGCAAGATGCTGGAGAAGGTCGTCGCGGACGGCGGTCACAGACGGGTCGTGGACCTGATCTGCATCCGCGCCCATGACTGGCTCGTCCTGAACGATGAGCAGATCACGGCCGCCATACAGGGCGGCGCTCCCGGCTGGACGCCCCGTTTCGTCGACAGGAGGGTCGGCGAGCGGGTCTACAAGGAGTTGCTGCGCTTCGTCACCGAGATGCGCGACGCGCCCTCGCACCCGGCGCGCGGCGCCCTGGACCGGTTCCTGGGCGACTTCGCCGCCGACCTGCAGTCCGACACCGACACCCGGGCGCGCGTGGAGCGGCTCAAGGGCGAGGTGCTGGGCCGTGGCGAGGTCCAGGACCTGATCGCCTCCGCCTGGACGGCCGTACGATCCATGATCGTCTCGGCCGCCGAGGACGAGCGCAGTGAGCTGCGGCTGCGTGTGCGGGCGTCGCTGCTGTCGCTGGGCGCCCGTATGGCCACCGAGCCGAAGACCCAGGCCAAGGTGGACAGGTGGGTGGAGGGCGCGGCGGTGCACGTCGTGACGACGTACCGCAAGGAGATCACGTCCCTGATCACGGACACGGTCGCCGGCTGGGACCCCGTGCACACCACACGGAAGATCGAGGCGCACATCGGCCGCGACCTGCAGTTCATCCGGATCAACGGCACGGTGGTGGGCTCGCTGGCCGGGCTGCTGATCTACACGGTGTCGCGGGCGCTGGGGGCGTAGCGGGGACGGCTGCGCCGGGCGGGACTGGCCACGGCGCTGCTCGCGGTCCCCGCGGAACGCCGCTCGCTGGAAGCAGAAGTGCCCAAGTGCCCTGGGAGGGGCAGCACTCGAACTGAGTATCCGTACTCTGTTGACTCCGCCGTTCCGCGGCAACCCTCGTACGCATGACCGAGAAGCTGCTCCGCCCCATGCGAACGCGCCCCTTGCCCGAGCGCTGGCTGACCCGCCTGCTCGGCGCCGTCCTCGCGACCGCGGCGTACCTCCTGTGTGTGCCGTGGGACCTGCGCAACCGTCCCGAGACCCCGGGAGCCACCGAGGAGACGACCCCGGTGACCGTCCTCGGGGTCCTCCTCCTCGCGGTGGTCCTGCTGCTCTTGGCGGCCTACTTCGGCCACCGGGACTACCTCGGCTGGCCCCTGCTGCTCGTCGCGGTGCCCCCGGCCACGCTGATGTACGTCTCCTTCCGTGCCCACCCGGAACCGGACGCCTCGTTCTGGCCCCTGGCCTGGGGCTTCTGCACGCTGCTGATCGCGACCGGCGTGCTCGTGGCGGCCGCCGTGGCGCGGGCGTTCCGAGGGGAGTGGGCGAGGGAGGACCTGACGCTGACCAACCCGTTGTGAGTCGTACGCAGCGGGTTCGACGCTCCCGCCGACCAGGACGGGAAAGGCGGCGCCCCCCGTCTGCAGGCCCGCGGGCAGTCCGCGCCGCCGGGATCCTGAGCTCCGCCCCTCGACGGGCCGCTAGGCCCTGTCGTCAAACTCCCTCCCCCCCCAGCCTTCGGCCGGGAGGTGCCCCCAGCCCCGCGACGCCATGCACGCTCCCCCAAGCTCTTCGAGCAGGGGGGACCCCGACTCGCCGCACCGGGCACAGACCCAAGTACATCCAGTACGAGGGCCTGGCCCGGCACTCCCCCAGCCTCCGGCCGGGGGGACCCCCAGAGCACGCACCTGACGCCGCAGGGCCCGCCCTCCGGGCGGACGACGGGAGTTTGACGACAGGACCTAGGCCCCCGTGGTCGACCCGGGACGCACGATCATCAGCACGGTGACGGCTGCCCACAGCAGATTGAAGATGCCGGTCACCATGGCGAGCCGCACCGTGGCCCGCTCGCTCACCGTGCCCCCTTCGACGCCCTCCAGGATCGCTTCCTGCCGGGGCAGCACCAGCGCGGCGAGCACGGCCGCGGCGAGCGCGGTCAGCGTGATCGACACGATCAGCCAGGTGTCACCGAGCACGCCCATGTTCTTGGCGGTGGCGAACCCGAACACCGGAACGGCGACGCCGACGACGGCGTACATCCGGCAGATGCGGTGCAGGAGCGCGAGGTGGTGCCGGTTCTCTCCGGGCTCGGCGAGCGCCCTGCGCGCGGTGGACGGGAACATGCTCGCGGCGACGGTGACGGGCCCGATGGCGACGATCGCGACGAGGACGTGGACGGCGAGAAGGAACTTGGTCACGGGCCGACGCTAGGGCGCGGAGATCATTCACGGAAGTGGCGGAATTGCCAGCACTCAACGGATTCTCGCCATGTGCCCAGGGGGCCGCCGAGCTGGGGCTGTCTTACCCCGAGCTGCGACTGTCCGGTGCACCTGCTGCCAGGGAGGCTTGGCCGTACCCCGTCGTATGCCTACTCTCTCGCCATGCACACCGTCGCCGTCCTGGCGCTGGACCAGGTGATCCCCTTCGACCTCTCGGCCCCGATCGAGGTCTTCTCGCGCACCCGGCTGCCGGACGGGCGGCCCGCCTACCGGGTGCGGATCTGTGCTCCGGCGGAGGAGGTGGACGCGGGAACGTTCCGGATCCGGGCGCCGTACGGGCTCGACGCGCTGGCGGAGGCGGACACGATCATCCTGCCGGGCACGGCGGACCCGACGCTGCCGCTGCCGGAGGGCGTGGCGGAGGCACTGCGCGCCGCCGCGGCGCAGGGGACACGTATCGCGTCCGTGTGCGCGGGCGCGTTCGTGCTCGCGGCGACGGGACTGCTGGACGGACGGCGGGCGACGACGCACTGGGTGGCGGCTCCGCTGCTGGCGCAGCGCCACCCGGCGGTGACGGTCGACCCGGACGTGCTCTACGTCGACGAGGGCCAGTTCCTCACCTCGGCGGGCGCGGCGGCGGCGCTCGACCTGTGCCTGCACATGATCCGCAAGGACCACGGCTCGGCGGTCGCGGCGGACGCGGCCCGGCTGTCGGTGATGCCGCTCGAACGGGAGGGCGGCCAGGCCCAGTTCATCGTCCACGACCGGCCGCCGGCCCCCGCCGGGGCAACCCTGGAGCCGTTGCTGCACTGGCTGGAGGAGAATGCGGACCGGGACCTCACTTTGGACGACATCGCGGCCCGCGCGGGCATGAGCGCCCGCACCCTGAACCGCCGCTTCCGCGAACAGACCGGCACGACGCCGCTGCAGTGGCTGCACCGGGCGCGGATCCGGCGCGCCCAGTACCTGCTGGAGACGACGTCGTACCCCGTAGATCGCATCGCGATCCAGACGGGTTTCGGGTCCCCGACGGCGTTCCGGGACCGCTTCAAGCGGGTGGTGGGCACGAGCCCGTACGCGTACCGGCGCGCGTTTCAGGGGGTGCCGGGGCCAGGAGCACCGGGGCCCTACTCCGCGACGGCGGCGCTCTCGTCGTCTTCCGCGACGGCGGCCTCGTAGGCGCGCAACGTCTCGATGAACAGCCGCCGTTGAGCGGGCGTCAGCGGTTCGAGCGCGCGGCGCGAGGCGGTGGCTCCACGCGACAGCCACACGGAGATGGCCGCGCGCACGGTGTCGCACTCTTCGGCGTCCTGCGCCACCGCTGGGGCGTCGGCGGCGCCCCCGCCACAGCTGAGGGTGGAGCCCCAGGGCTTACGAATGCGCGCCACCGCGCGAGGCAGTCCTACCGCCGCTCCTCGGTGCCGTCCTGCGGGGGGCGGCACCGCAGCCCGTCGTGGGCGACGGCTTCTCGAGGTGGCGCAGGGCAGCGGCCACAAGAACGTGCAGAACGACCTGCAGGCGGCGCCGTTAGACTCATTGACAAGCGGCCGATCGACCACGGGAAGAACCAGCGGTGCCTAACACACTGCAGGAAATGATCAAGAATAAGTTGGATGAAAAGGGATGGTCCTACAGCGATGTAGCGCGCCGCGGCGGCATCTCTCGCTCGACCGTTCACCATCTGGCGACGTCGGCGCGACTGGCACAGATGCCTCAGCAGACCACACTGGAAGGTTTGGCCAGAGGTCTGGGTATACCGGTGGGGCCCGTGCAACGGGCTGCGGCTGAGGCTGCGGGGGTCAATCTCTATTTCGAAAACGCACCCGAGATTACGGATCCCGAGGTGGAGATCCTCATTGCCAGCGTGCACAAACTCAGCCCGACGGACCGCCGGCATGTGGCTGTGCTCGTCGAGTCGCTGCTGCGGGCCGGGGAATCCTAGGGCGGAGTGGGGTTCGGCACGTCGTGCAGGCCATGGAGGCGGACTCGGAATCAGAACCTCTCCGTTCCTGCCGATTTGATCCAGTCAATGACTGTCTCCACTGTCGCGTAGTCGAGTTCTGCCACCCTGCCGATCGCGTGTAAGTCATGGGGATGCATCGGCACGCACGCCGCGTCCAGGGCGCAATACAGCAGCACTTGATGCGCCTGTGTTGCCGAAAGAGGCCTCTCTGCGTGCATACCGGTTCTGAATTCTTCGGCGATAGGCAGGGGTGGTGTGATGTCCATGTCTCCTTCAGCGCTTCGGTCAAATGATCGGGTAACGGCAGGCCTTGAGGCTGCCGATCCGAGTGCGGGCGCCCTGGCCTTCTCGCTTCACTTTTGATGGGTGAAGCGCTCGAAAATCTCAAGGAGTTTTTCCTCGAGTCTTTTCGGGTCCTTGCCGTCGTTGCGGTCCGCGAGCGCGCGCCGCACATTTTCCCGGAATGCCTCGGCTACTGTGTGATCGTACCAATCGCCGATGGTCCCGGAAACGGGCGCGTCTCTGAGGGCGTGTGCACGCTCGGTAAAGGTGCATCCGGCAAGATTTCCTTTCGTGGTGCCCGGGACGGGCTCCGGGGTAGTCTCCTGGGTAATCGCTTTGTCGAGCGCGTGATCGATGAGGAGGGCGCTTGGCCTGGGGCCCGTGCTCCAGCTCGCCAGGTGACGCGATGTCGTGTCGAGCACGATGGCGGCGCACACCTTGTCATTCAACGTTCTGTAGGTGAATACGTCGATGACCCATCGCCGGCCGGGAACCCGGGCGATCGCCGGCTGCGCGTGACCAAGCAGCCTTCCGGATCTGCCGTGAATGCCGGCCTGGCCCATGAGATGTTCCACCGTTCCGTGACTGACATTGATGCCGTAGCGGCGGCCGAGCTCATGGCGGACGCGGCGGTATCCAAAGGTTGAGCCGGATGATCTGTAAATATCGAGAATGATCCGGGTCAACCAGGCGTGCCGCAGTGCCCGAGCCGATGGAGTGCGTTCACGCCACGCGTAGTAGCCGGACTCCGAGGCATCGAGAATCCCGGCGATGCGACGCACCGGGAAACCCTCTTCCGCCATCGCGGAAATCACCTCGTATCGCCTTTTGGGGGCATCACTTCTTTCATGAAGTCGATCACTCGCCGGCATGTCGCGATTTCGTTCTCCAGCTTTTCGATGCGTGCGTGCGCTTGCATCAGTTCGGACTGCGAGGCACCTGTGCGGCTCCAGCGGTACACGGTCTGCTGAGGGAGCCCGAGTCTCCTTGCAACGTCTCTGACGGAATGCCCCCCGGAAATAAGCTCCAATGCTTGACTGCGTAGCGCTGGGGGATGATGGCTGCCCACTGGACCTCACTTCCTGACTGAACTTCACGGTCCGCTCTCGGCGGCGGCCCGTATTCTGCTTCACCGGAATGTTCTGCCGGGATACTCAGGGCTGCGGCCGGGGTTCCGCAGCCCTGAGCGTTTTCAGCGGGATTTACCGGACATGGCGGTGCATCGTCACGATCGGCGCGAAGTCGGCCAAGGGGTCGCTGCCGTCACCGCGCGGTGCGCGTGCCACCTCACGGTCGAGAATCGCCTTCACTTCACGGGCGAGTTCGTCCGCCTGGCGCGTGATCTCAGGGATGGTCAGACCGGACGCCCTGAGCGCATCCACCTGGCGGCGGATGGCGTCGAGTTTGCTGCGCGAGTCGCCGCTCAGGCTGAATGCCCGCGGCGTGGCCACGACGAATTGATAGGCCGCGGAGAAGGTCTGGCATGCCGGACAGTGTTCGTTGACGGCCCTGCTCAGGTTGGAGGCGTTGATGAGACGCGCGTTCCGGCCGGCCGTGGTGACGATCTGGTAGGACAGGGCGATCGAACGGCAGGGGTCGTCGATCAAGCAGCCCACGGATTCCGCGGTGGCCCGGTTGTGTGCCGCCACCACGACGGACGGCCCATATTCGTGGATCCGGAAGGATTCGTCGAATTGGTTCACGCGGATCCTGTCGGCATGGCTGTGCGCCATGTCCACAGCAATGGCGGCGCTGTGGGAGAGGCCGGGACTGCTGGGGCTGGCACCTGCCGAGGTGGTGCCGACCGCCATGGACAGACCGACCGTGGCGGCCAGGCTGAGGCCGGCCGCGGTCTTGGTGACGGTGCCGGTGCGCGGCTTGCGGTGGTTCAAGGTTGTCTCCTTGGTGGCGTGTTGGGCGTCAGGAAGGGCTGGCGCTCGAGGGCGTCGGTGCAGAGGGCGAGGGGGAGGCGGTGACGGGCTGCGAGGACGAGGGGGATGCGGAGGGCGTCCGGCTCCCGGAAGAGCCGGGTGCCGGGCTGGTGGGAGTGCTGCCGGCGGGGGCTGTTGGGGTGGTCCTGCTCCCGGCGGTGGAGGCTGCCGATGTGCCGGCGGGCGGTGCCGGAGCCGCTGGTGAGGCGGCGGGCGGTGTCACCGCGGGGGTGTAGCGAGCGGTCCCGGGTGAGGGTGAAGGGGCGCTGTGACGTCGCGTGAGTCGTTTCTGCTCCGGCGGGGTGCCGGCAGGGCGGGTTGCCGGCACGTCCGTAGCGGTGGGGTGCGGGGCTCGCATGGTGGGGACGCCGGGTTGGAGGAGGGGGGTGACCGGGGCTGCTGCAGGAAGTGGTTTGGGCGTAAGTCCCTCCACCCACGCAGTTGTCAGGACGGCGCCGCCTGCGAGCACTGCGGCTGCCAGGGCAAGACGCATCGCCGGCTTTCCTGCTGTCGCTCGCACGGCGGCGCGGAACAGGCGGGTGGCCAGCCGGCCGGCAAGATGGGCGCCTCCTGCCATCGGGCACAGCAGCATGAGCGTGCCGATGATCCCGACCAGCCCGGCAGCCATATGCCCTTGCGTGAACGCCAGATACGTTCCGCAGCCTTGGTCCCCAAGGCTGCGCACCGCGGTGGTGAGCAGGCGGGGAAGGTTCCACAGGGCGTACGCTCCCTCTGCGAGCAGCAGGGGGATCATGGTCAGGACCCACACCGTCACGATGATCCGGGCGGAGCGCTTGAGACCGGCCACCTGCCTGGCGGCGGGCTTGTGCCCCGGCAGCATGCTCAACAGGATGGGCCTGACCTTGCCGTACAGGTCGGGAACACCCGCCAGGTCGCCCAGGATGTAGTAGCCGTCGAGCCGCACCACCGGCATCAGCTGCTCGAGGACCTCGAAGTGCGCGAGGTACACCGCGGCAAGGAAGAAGGACTGGTGAGTGAGCAGGTAGCCAGCGGTGAGGGCCAGCATGAAGATGACGTTGAAATAGACGCCTCCCAGCCCGGTACGCAGGCGGCCGGATCTCGTGAGCCGGTACACGTCGGTGACGTCCGTGTACATGGCCGGCCAGATCAGGAAGATGCCGCAGCCGATCTTTCCTGGTACGCCCCCGCTGTATCGGCAGGCCGACGCATGCCCGAATTCATGAAAGACGAGCGAGGCAACGGTCAGCGCGAAGAGGATGAGCATCCACAGCGGCTGTTCGAGCACTTGCAGCACGGGGGTCATGGCTCCATGGACACCGAAGAGCCAGATATCCATGACTGCGGCGCCGGCGAGTGTCAGCGTCACCACGAGTGGCCGGTGCAGCCAGGCGAGCGCGGCAGCGATGCGGGCCACCTGTGCCTCACCGAAGACCACATGGTGGCCCCGGAGAGAAAGGAGGAGGTCTGAGCGGGGGGCAGGGACCTCCTGCGGGTGATCCTCGAAGGGGAGCGTGATACCGAGGGGAGTAAGTTTGTGCTCCACCAGGTGGATGACGTTCTCCGTGGTGACATCGGCTCCGTAGCGCCCGCTCACCCGGTGGGAAATCGCTTCGGCGTCACGTGCACCGTCGACGGAACCCACGATGAGGTACAGCAAGCGGGATAGCTGGATCACCTGCCCGTCCCCCCGGCGGACAATGAACTTGCGCTCGGTGAAGCCGGACCCCCGGTACTCTCCGAGGGTCTGCAAACCCTGACTCAGCCGGGGAACGGGCGCAGCGCCGGGCGAGGTGAAGATGCCGGCCGTCATGGTGTGCACCGAGTGCGTGAAGGAGTCCGGTGTGCCGCCCGCGGCCGCTTCCCCGGTGGCGGACTCCTGCCGGGCCGTTGGAGCCTGAATCTTCAGCGTCTTGACGCTGCTGCTTTTTCCGGACGCCGTCATTCTTTTCTCCCAGGCGCGTTGGGCGTTTCGGCACAGGTGCGCGTTTGCGGGCGCACGCCGACGGAGGGTGTCGTACGATCCCGGCACCCCGGCGTGGAGCGGGAGCAGGGTCAGGCCCGTCGACCTGACCCTGCTGAACCCGTGTGCTACTGCTGAACGCTGATGGTCTGAGAGGCCTCGGACGCGGCGACAGCCCACGGCGAGCACTGATTGACCGCGGCCGACTCGTTGTGAGCGTCCACGTGCGCGATCTTCTTCGTGACGGTGGTCATCTTGGTGAGGTTGAACGAGAACCTCCCCAGGGCCTCCCGCCCGGGCAGCAGGTCAGCGGTCTCGGCCTCGAGCTGGTCCATGTTCATGAGGACACCTTTCATTTCTGTGAAGGGATGGGTGCGCAAAACGAGTGCCGGTCAGGTACGGCAAGAACGCGTCGTTCCAATGCCGTTCGGCCCCATTTCGCACCTGTCGGCGTGGCCGGCCGACGGTCAGCCAGTTGTCTGGCACGGCCACGCCGCAGGGGGCTGCGGACGGCGGGGGTCTGCCCTGCGCAGCCGGGCATGCGGAAAGCCCGGGCGCACAGTCCAGACAAGGCGGAGCACTACCAACCCCGCCGTCCAAAGTCTCCGAACGGTTTGTCCGGAGGCTCTGGACGGTAGCCCAAGGGGAAGGAGAAACGCAAACCTCCTATATCCGACATGCGTTCAGAAGCGCACTGCCGTTCACTTCTGCATCACCACGGGACCGGCTGTGCCTGCCGGCTGCTCCCATACGCGCGGTCGCACGGCCGGGTGCGCACCCGCCGGTGCGTACCCCGACGGATGCGCTGACCCTTCGTCACGATGCGCGCCGGTTCCCGCAGCCGCGCCGCGTAAGGCGCTTTGGCCTCCAGCGCCATGTCATGCGCCGCGTTCACATCGACATGGTCACGGTGGTTGCAGGCGGCGTTCACATGAACTCCCCTTGCTTTCAAGCGAGTTGGCATCCACGTATACGCCGCACCCCGCTGCACGTCTGCGAGGTGCGGACGGGATCGGCCTCACCACAGTTGTGCCCGTGTACCGGGCCGTGTCGATCAGGGCGCCTTCCCGGCGGTGTCATCCCTTGTCGAGGACGGCCCGGTTCAGTCCGGCCTGCTGCCGCGCGGTGCAGCCCGGCCCGGCGAGCGCGCCCGCCGGATGATGCGGTGGCAGGCGTGGGCGCACAAGCGCCGGTCGTCGACCCGGCTCGCGATCCGGTTCATGGCGCTGATCGTCGGGCGGCCTGACAACGTCTGCGAAGGCTTCACATCCCGCCGGCCCACGCCGTGTCCCGCAATCCCGTTGCCAGAAGCGGCAATTGCGTCAATGACTGCGCGGCCCTTGGGGCCGCTGGGACACGGACGCCCTTCACCTGGCCCCGACAGAGGAAGCACTGGGCACATCTTTGGCAGCGCTCGACGGCAGCGGGCCGATGAACGGCCGGTCGTGGACAGGCACAAGGCCGAGCTGGGCGGCGGCGACTGACAGCAGGACAAACACCTGCTTCGCATGCACCAGCTGAACGCATGTGACGAGCCGGCGACACGGCCGTCATCGCCACACCATCGCACGCACGGTCAAGGCCTGCGCGCAAAGTCCAGGAAGCTCTCCTTCAGCAACGTGCCCCCGGGGCGGGCCCGTGCACCCGACCCCATGGGCAAAGGACTCTGCAAAAGCCGGGGCAGATAAATGGTGGCTGTCACATCCTGTCGACAGCGAAGTAACAGGTCGCGGGATGCGTATCCGGTTTTTCAACTCCTTGAAATGCGGGTCGTTCAGGCGCGGTAATTCACCTGGGAGGGGCAATTATTTCAGCCCCGGGAACCGGCCGGACGGTCAATTGCGACACGACCGGGAATGCGCCTGGACGGGTGTTTCGGATAAGTGGGACGCAGCCGCTTTATGCATGCCCGACAAGGCCGCTGAGCTGCTGCTTCTGAATCTCGCCCACCTGCCCCTCGTGCCTGACCGTGCATCAGCTTCCCCGGAGGAGCCTCCAATTCGAGGTAACGTCGGATGCAGTGGCAGGGAAAGACCGAATTCCTGCTGTCTGAAAGGAGAGTAAGTGAAGAGCATTGCTAGGGCAGTGGCAGTCACACTGCTGACAGCCGGTGCTGTCGTGGTGCCCCTCTCGGCAGAGGCGACTGCCGCTCCGCTCCAAAGTGCGGTTTCCGCGACGCCGGCAGCCTCCTCGTTCGACCCAGACGATGAGCCCTTCGCGGGAGACTACAGCCCCTTGGCGTACCGTCACGGCGGTGACCTGTGGCGATACCGCGGCGACGACCTCGGCTACTGGCGTCACGACAGCTACCGGTTCCGCCACTGCGGCAACTACGACGGGTGGGACTGGGACCGCTACCGGCATCGGCACTGCAACTTTCACCCGTATCGATGGGACTGCTACCGCTACTGGCGCCGCTAGTCCTCCTCAGTAAAGGCCGCACCGCCCGCCGTCGTATTCTCAGACGGCGGG
>NZ_JBEOZU010000085.1:0-40439 GCF_040298185.1 Streptomyces sp. NPDC001634
ACGCCAACGTCGCCCGGATCCGGTTCACTTCATGTGCATCCACACACCCAACATGCTCCTGAACAGGCCCGACAGGAAGACCTAACGGAGTCCTATTAGGCGCCAAATCGGCGACACGGGACGCATTCGACGCTCCGGGGCGTCTGAGCCGCGTACTTGCGACCGTCGCCAGGGCAACGGCTGCGACACAACAACACAGCAAGGAGTGAGTCATGAAGAGCCGAATTCGGGTTCGCGCCGGTCGACCTTGGCGCCCTGCGTGAAGGCGGGGCGCTCATGCAGCTCGGCGAGCCGCTGAGCGGCAAGCACTTCCTGTTCCAGGGCTGAGGCCCGACCGGCACCTCAAGCAGACCAAGAGACAAAGGGCAAGGGCAAGGGCAAGGGCAACAGATGCTCAGACCTCGCGGAACGTGGTCGAGAAGTTCCTGGAGCGCCTCGGCAGGCAGGACCCCGACGGCATCCAGGAACTGTTCTCCGAGGAGATCGACTGGCACGTCCCCGGCAGTGACGCGCTGCCCTGGACCGGGCGCCGTACCCGCCGAGAGGAGGTCGCGCCGTACTTCACCACGATGTGGCCGCACTTCGCGCACGGCAGGAGCAAGGTCGTGCTGGAGCGCGTCATCGTCGACGGTGGTGACGTGGTGCTGCTGGCGGTCTTCACGCACACCGCCGTGGCCGGCGGCAAGGAGTTCACCACACCGGTGGCCATGCACCTGGTGGTCGAGGGCGGCCGGATCGTTCGCATGCACCTGTAGGAGGACACGCTGACCGTCGCCGAGGCGTTCAACGCCGGCTGAGCGGAGGGTACTCAGGGGCCCCGCGGCCCGGGGCGGCCCGGCCGGGCATGGACGCACAGGACCGGGACGCCGGCCGCGAGGTCCTCTTCCGGCTCCGGCTGATGCACCCGAGATCACGGTGGTCTGGGCGGACTCCGCCTGCGCCGGCCAACTCGTCGACTGGGCGAAGAACTCCCTCCACCTCACCGTCCGCACCGTGTCCCGGCCCAGGGATGCCACCGGCTTCGTCGTCCTCGCCGCTGGGTGGTGGAACGGTCGCTGGGACGGATCATGCACGCCCGCCGCCTGGTCCGCGACTACGAGCGGCTGCCCCAGCACAGCGAGGCTTTGATCACGTGGGCGGCGATCAGCCTGATGACCCGCCGTCTGACCCGGCCGACCCGTTCGGCTCTCCAAGCCCCCATGCCGCAGTCGCTCCCGGAGCCACGCCACCCGGGCGGCAGCCTGCGACGACGTCAGCCCTGTCTCCCGTTCCGGCTCCGGCCGGCTGAGTCCGCCTGGAGGAGTCCACACCGCCCACGCGACCTGGCCCGCGCACAACTTCTTCTCGATCACGTGGGCCGCGATCAGGCTGGTGACCAAGCGGCTCACGCGCCGCAAGACCATGCCCCTTTCGGGCGCCGCCGTACGAGTCCTGTCGCTCTGCGAAATCCAGTCAGCCGGGGGCTGACGGGTTCGTGGCGGAGTTCGTCAGGGCATCGAGCTGGGCGGCGAGGCCGGGGTGGGCGGGGGTGAGGTGGGGGCGGGTGGCGTTGAGGGGGTGGACGAGGACGGCGGGGTCGTCGTGGGCGAGAGCCGCGTGGAGCTGGGAGAGCGGTTTGCGGGCCGCGGCGGGCAGGTCGGTGAGGGCGGTGATCTGGCCGGCGATGCGGCGCAGGTCGGCTGCGTTGCGGCGGGCCCAGGTGGCGGTGGTGCGTTCGGCGGCGCGGCGTTCGCGGGTGGCCTGGACGCGTTGTTCGCCGGTGGTTCCTGCGGGGCCGGGCCGGCCCCTCAGGTAGCGGCGTTCGGCGGCCTGACGGCTGGCGACGCCGAGGGGGTGGGCGAGGTCCGCCCAGCTGGCACCCGCCTGGCGGGCGGTTTCGATCAGGCCGGTTTCCCATCCGGCGAGCTGCTCGCGTACCTGCCGCAGCAGCAGAAGAGAGGCCAGGGCCTGCTCCTGTCCGACGTCGTGAGTCGCGGCAGTGCCGGGGATCTCGTGCCGGGCGGACTGCAGGGCGTCGTTTATGGCGTGAAGGGCTGCCGCGGCGGCGAGGAACGACGCCGGGCTTGGTGTGTCGGCGCTGGACGATGCCGGCTGGTCGGCCGGGGTCATGGGCACCTCCCTCAAGTAGTCATCCTTTGGACGACACTCATGTTTGTCATCCATTGGATGACATGTTACAACGGTGTCAGTGAGGCGCATTGGCAGCAACCGCCCGAACCTTCCTGGAGGTGTTTTCACGATGTTGATGCGCACTGACCCCTTCCGTGAGCTGGACCGGCTGGCGCAGCAGCTGATGGGCCCGGGCACCTGGTCCAGGCCGTCCCCGATGCCGATGGACGCCTACCGCGAGGATGACCAGTACGTGGTGGCCTTCGACATCCCCGGCGTCAGCGCGGACGCGATCGACATCGACGTCGAACGCAACATGCTGACCGTCAAGGCCGAGCGCCGGCCCGTGACGAAGGCCGACGACGTGCAGATGGAACTGTCGGAACGGCCGCTGGGCGTCTTCTCCCGCCAGATCGTGCTCGCCGACACCCTCGACACCGAGCACATCCAGGCCGACTACGACGCAGGCGTGCTCACCCTGCGCATCCCGATCGCCGAGCGCGCCAAGCCCCGCAAGATCGCCATCGGCGTCGGATCCGGCCGCAAGGAGATCTCCGGCTGAGCCGGACCCGATGAGGGCTGACAGTCGCGGAGGACGGGAATCTGATCTCCCCCTCCCGCCCGTCCTCCGCGCCCCCGTGGACCGAGGAAGGGTGGCGGCCGACATGACGGTACGACGCGAAGCGTTCCTCGACCATGTGAAGGAACGCGGCGAGTACGACACCCTGCAGGAAGCCGGACGCGCGGCCCGCGTGGTGCTCGCCCTGCTGGGCGCACATCTGGTCGGCGAGGTACGCGCCCAGCTGGCGGCGCGTCTGCCGGAAGACTTCGCCCTGATCCTCCTCAACCCGCTGCAGAGCGCCGAGCCGCTGCCCCCACAGCGGTTCGTGCGCGCGACCGCGGCCTGGATCGAGGGCGCCACCGAACAGACCGCGGCCTGGGACGTCAGCGCCGTGCTGTCCACGGTCGCCGACGCCGCCGACGACGACCTCCTCAAACAGATCCTGCTCCAGCTCCCCGCGGGCTACGACCTCCTCTTCGGCCGCCCCCAGCCCACCTGACCACCCACCCCCGGTGACCGCACACCGGCCACCACGACCCTGGTGACAGAAAGGCAACCACCACAGTGATGTCCGACCAGAGCGCGCCGCTCCAGCAGCCCTACGGCAGGGCGTACGAGCAGATGCTGGAAAAGGTCCGCTACGACGGCGCCTACCCCACCCGGGAGAAGGCCGAGGAAGCCGTCAGCCTCGTCCTCGCCGGACTGGGACGCCAGCTGACCGGCGACGAACGCGTCGAACTGGCCGCCCGCCTCCCCCTCGAAGCCGCACGCATCTTCACCGCCCAGATCCCCGACACCCAGCCGCTGACCGGCTGGGCCTTCGTCAAAGACCTCGCCGCCCGCACCGGCGCCTCCCTGGCCACCACCCGCTGGGACACCGGATCCGTCCTCTGTGTCGTCGCAGCCCTGGCCGGCCCCGATCTCCTCACCCGCATCCTGCGCCAGCTCCCCTCCGGCTACGCGCTCCTGTTCGGCCGTGCCGAACTCACCCAAGCCGCATAGACGCGCCAGCCGGGCCTTCCCGGCGCCACAGCACGCCGGTGACCGTGACGCCTGCTCGGACTGCAAAGACCGCACCACGCGTCACGCCGGCATCACGCTGACCCGGCCAGCCCGCAACGCGGTCCCACCGGCGCTGAGCGGGAGAACTCCGATCACTATGAACCACACAAGTCGGCAGCCTTCCCGCGCCTCACCCGGCGAAATGCACGCAAGCCTGTGCGAGCGGTGACACCGCCCCCGCTCGCACAGGCAGCATGATCACTCACCCGTCCGACAGCGGACCCCCGTCCTCACCGAACCACCCGTGCCAGCGCAGCGTCTCACAGTTCTGCCGCTTCATCCCGACCCGGATCCGGTCCGAGACCGGCCCGCCAGCCAGGCGCACCCCCGACTGGCATCCCGGGCACAGTTCATGACGACCCTCATCACTGATCACGGCCCCCCACCCCCAGCACATCCCGCAGCCGCGAGCCAGGACCGCACCGACACGAGGCAAGGCGGAAGGCAACATCGACTCCATACGCCACGATCAACACCTCCTCGACAAGACAAAGGCGCAGGACACGGCGTTATGAACCCTTCACACAAATACATAGATACAGCATTCAGCAAGGGCAAATAACTCAAAGCAACAGACAACCACCCTGAACCGCCCCGGCCTCTCCACGCAGCGGCCCGCCGACGATCACCTGCCACTTCGCAAACAGCACTCACCGCCCGCCACCCGCGCACCGGCGAGCTGCTGTCCACCGTAAAGTTCATGGTGCAGACCCTCGCCGCCGCCGGCGAACTCCAGCGCGACCTACAGCGCGAGCTGACCTACGACGGACTGCGCGCAGCCGAGGCCAAGGGCAGCAAGGACGGCCGCCGCCCGGCCGTCCCGGCCGACAAGACCGACGTCGTGCGCGCCGCGTACCTGGAGAACCGCCCCATCGCCGCTCTGGCCCGCGAACACGGCGTCAGCCGCGGCGCCATCCGCACGGCCGTCGCCGACCTCATGCCCCAGCATGCCCCCGCCGACCGCGAGGATGCCCCGGCCCCGGAAACGCCCGTCACCCTCGACATGCCGGGCAAGGTCGCCGACTTCCTCCGAGCTGCTGACCTGGGGACCGCCGAGCGGGCGGCGCTCGATCAGGGCGTGCCCGTACGGCACGGCCAGGGCTACACCCTGCGCGTGGGCGCCACCCCCTCCGTGCACCGCCAGATCCTCGCCCGCTGTCAGCCTCTCAACGGCGGCCCGGCCGTCCCGGCCCAGCGCAAGGCCCGCCGCGAGTACGAGAACCGCGTCAATGCCCTCGCGGGCGACAACCCCGTAGCGAGTCGCCCGGCCTCCAAGATCACCCCGTGGCGGGTTTCTGGCGTATCTGGGAAGCGGCCGCAATTTCATCTGATGCAGCACTGCGGTCGGGTGGCACATCGGAGGTTCTGTCGCTCATCGGCGCAGGCCAGGGCCTCAGTGTATGCGGTCTCTCCAGTCAGGCAGGGGCGCTCCCTTAGCCCTCGACGCGGCCACGGACAGGCTTCCTGCCTGCACGTTTACGATCGGCTTACATCTGATGAAAGATCCCTTCGTCTGATGTAAGTGACGGAGAGTGCTTTTGATGAGCAGAAACAGCCTCGCACCCGGGGGCAGCGGGGCTGCATCTGGTCAGCGATTGACAGCGGCCGGGCGGAATTCCCCATGGACGGCCAGTTACGAGTCCCCGCTGGCGGCCAGTTGGACCCGCTGGCTGCCGCTCTGATGCTCTGCGTAGCCGGCATCGGAGGCAGCAGGAGCAGCCGGCAGTCCTCTCCGTGTCAGGCCTCAGCCGGTGACCGCCCGCGCGGGCGACCCGGGACGCTGTGTCGGTACCGTCAGAACGGCCCGGCTAGCTGCTCGCTCGGAAGATGGGCCAGCCGACCTCGGTGACCAACTCGTCCTCGCCGGTCACATCGAGGGGGCTGCGCAGATAGAACTCGCGCAGCGGGCCGTCAACACTGATCTCGTGGCGCGCGGCATGGGTGCCCAGGTCGCCGTAGGTGAGATCTATGGTCTGCAGAGTCCCGCGGTGAACCGCGACCGCGAGTTCCGCGCCGGGCACGACCACGGCGTCGATCCGGCCAACCGGGCGAACCTCACCGTCGACCGGGACGAACACCAGCGCCTCCCCGCGCTCGTCCTCAAGCAGCTCATTCGCGAAGAGACCGCCCATCGGGCCGGTGGTGTGCAGTCCGCGGGCGGTGGTGAAGCCGTGCAGCTCGCCCAGCGCCCCCTGCCACCAGCCCGCGAGGTCCTGGCGGTCGACGACCTCGCGGATCCCGATGGCCGCCTACTCACGGACCGTGCGGTACTCGATGGTCGACCCGTGCACGGGCCGCGCCAGTAGGTCGCGCAGCGATTCGACGGCGCTCTGCGCCTGCGCGAGCCGGTTCTCCAGGCGCGCGAGATGCGCGGCGATCAGCTGGTTGCGGGTGCTCACGTCCTCGGCGGCCAGCACCGCCTTCACGTCCGCCACCGGCATGTCCAGGTTCCGCAGGCGCACGATCACCTGAGCGGTGGGCACCTGGTCCGGGGAGTAGTACCGGTAGCCGGTTGCCGGGTCGACATCGGCCGGCGTGAGCAGCGCGACGTCGTGGTAGTGCCGCAGCGTCTTGACGCTCAGATGGGTCGCGCGGGAGAACTCGCCGACCGTCATGCCCGTGTGCATGGCACCAGTGTCAACCCTCCCCCAGCTGGAGGGTCCAGCGGACGGCCTCCGGTTGACCCTCCGGTGAGGGTAGGGCCCAGGGTCGGCGGTAGGCGCCGCACAGCGCCGAGGCCTTACGAGGAGACTTCCCATGAACACCAATGCCCAGGCTGCAGCTCTGCCCGATGTTGTCGCCGCCTATATCGAGGCGGTCAATGCCTTCGACGTGGACGCAATCCTGGCGACCTTCGCCGACGACGCCGTGGTCAACGACGCGAGCCGCGAGTTCGCCGACCCCGCCTCGATCCGAGCCTGGCTGGACCGCGAGATCGTCGGCGACAAGGTCACGATGGAGGTCACGGAGTTCGCGCGTCACGGCAACCTGATGGTCGTGCGGGCGCGCTACGACGGCGAGTACGACAAGACGAACCTGCCCGACGAGCTGGTGCTTACCAACTACCTCACGGTCGCGGACGGCAAGATCACCTCGCTGGTCATCGTGCACAACCGGCCCTCCCCCTACTGAGGGCGGCTCCCCGGCGTTGGCTGACCTGGCTGCCCCACCGCACCCCCTCGGGCCGAACGCTCCCCGGTGGCGGGCCGAGTCCGTCGCCATTTATGGAAGGAACATCCCATGAGCACACTGGTCACCGCCGAGCTGTTCGCCCAACCCGGCCGCGGCGACGGCGTCGCGCAGCTGCTGTTGGACATCCTGGGCGAGAGCCTTGAGCACGAGGGCTGCGAAGACATCCGCATCCTGCGCGACCAGAACGACCCCGACCACGTGACCGGCCTGACCCAGTGGACCGAGGCACACAACTACACCGACTACCTCACCTGGCGCACGGAGCACGGCTTCACCGCTACCTTCGAGGCCATGCTCACCCGCCCGCTGGTGATCCACTACTACGACGAGATCTACCAAGGCCAGGGCATCGCAGCTCGCTGAGAGCCCCCACTCGGGATGAGACTTGCCCCCGCTGCGCTACGCCAGCACGGGGAGCTCGACGCGGATGGGTCCCCGGCTACTCTGCGTGATCGCATCGGCGGCCACTTGATTCCCCGTCAAGCGGCCGCCAGTGGGGAATCCCAACTGGCCACTGACAAGCGATCTCCCGCTGCTGCGGCCCGACGAGCAGGTCTTCACCGCGATGCTGGACGGCTGACGTAACCAGCAGCTGGCGCGGAACTTGGCGCTCTCCACGATCGAGGGTCGGGAGAAGACGGTGCGGGCCTTCGCGCGGCACGCCGACGCCTTCCCGTGGACCTGGTTGCCGCAGATGCTCGATGAGTGGATGGGCGATCTGCGAGCGGTCCGCGGGCTGAAGCACTCCACGCCGCGCAACTATCAAGGTGCCGTGCGCTCGTTCTGCGAGTTCGCCGTCGACCCCGCCTACGGCTGGGCGGCGACCTGCGAAGAACGTTTCGGCACCCATCCCATGCAGGTCGTGCACGAGTGGAACGCCGCGGTGCACGTGGAGGACACCGAAGCCGATGCGGCGAAGAGGCCCTCCACCCAGGACGAGTTGCAGGCGTTCTTCGACTACGCCGACGACCCGGTCACCAAGGTTCGCGGCCGGGGCCGCAAGGGCTGGCTGCCCGCGTTCCGTGACGCAGTGCTCTACAAGACCGCGTACGCCTTCGGTCTGCGCCGCAACGAGACCCGGATGCTGGACACGGTCGACTTCGGCCGCAACCCCGAGGGCCCGAAGTTCGGCGACTACGGCGTCTGCTACATCCGCCACGGCAAGGCGAAGAAGGGCTCGCCCCCGAAGCGCCGCAGCGTGCTGACGGTCTGGGACTGGTCGGCGGAGATCCTCCAGCAGTGGAACAAGGAGGTCCGGCCGCTGTTCGCCACTTCCGGCACCGGGGCTCAATGGCCCTCGGAACGCTCGGCCCGCATCGGTTTCTCCCAGATGAACACCCGCTTCGCTGCCTACCGGGACGCGCTCGGCCTGGACGAGGGACTGGACTTCCACTCGTTCAAGTCGGTCACGACTACGCGTCCACGACCGCGATCTATACCTGCGTATCCTCCGACTTCCGCACCCGCACCCTGCGCCGAGCGCTGGACGCGACGATGGAGGCCGCCCTGCGGCCGGCCAGGAGAGCCTGATGAAGCGCCAGGTCAGCTACCAGTGGCGGCTGCGCGAGGTGATGGCCACGCGCGGCATCTTCGTCGCCTCCGACCTGTCGCCGCTACTGGCCGACCGCGGCATCGAGCTGTCCTCGGTCCAGGTCTGGCGGCTGGTCACCCAGACCCCCGAGCGGCTGTCCCTGCCCGTCCTCGCCGCCCTCTGCGACATCCTCGACGTCACTCCCGCCGAACTGGGCCGGACGCACCACGGGCCCCGGCGGAGCAGACATCCCCGGGGCCGGCTCGGGGGGCGCGCGGTTCAACGAGGCCGCGGCATCCGCGTCACGCGTGCACCAACCGGTCTCCGGTGCGGCGGGTTCATGTCGTGGTGACGGTGCAGGTCCGCTGATCCAGCAGCCCGGCCGCGGACAGTCGGCACAACCACTGCCCGCGGCCGCGTGGTTCCGTCCCTGTTTTGCGATGTCGCCCTCCGGCATGGGGCGAGGTCCGTACCTGTCAGGGGATGAGGCAGATCCTGTGAGATGCGGTGTTTGCCCGACAGCTCGACAGATTCCTGTAGAACCGATACCACTTGGTCCCGTGGAATTTGCGGGCGTTGATCTCCACAGTCTGGTTCGGTTTGAACCACCAATGAACCTGGTACCCGCAGTCCCAGCGGATTGGGAAATTCGGGGTGTGCACGAACTGGTTGTACTGGTTGTACCCGCCGACATTCGCGGTGCCGCCGTTGAAGCTGCCGTCCTCATTACAGACGACGACCTCATAGTTCCGCTCCGCCGCATTCGCGGCGGGAGCCAAGACCATAGCGCCGGCAACCAGTGCCGTGGCCGCTGTTAATGAAGCCAGACGCTCTCGCATAAGCACGATCGAGTCTCCTCGGGATGATGGTGGGCCGTCACGTCACCGTGTGGCTGGCCCGAGTGGACAACAGGATCTCGTTGCCGGTTACGGACGGGATGGTTTCTTCACGATCTTGTTCCTCCGTGTCGGTGAGCAGGGCGGGCGGTGGATTCACCGTCCCGGTTGCTTTCAGCGATCCTCGTGCCAGTCGACGTCCGCGGCCACAGATGCCAGCATCATGGGGGATTGATGGGACACTGCCGACTCTGGCCTGAAGGAAGGCGGTCCGCGACGACGCAGCGTCGGGACGCGCTAGAAGCTGTCGTCAAAGGGAGGCGCCACGATCCCAACACCCCTCTCCTCCCTGGCCTTGGTAGCGCCCGCCAGCACGGGCTGTACGGCCGTCTCCCGCGTTTTCTCGTGCCCCGGGTCTTTTCCTTTTTGGCGGGCGGCGCGCGAGAGGCCGTCAGATCGCCGTGCAGCGCCTCCGGTTGGCGGGCGGTCCGTGTCCCGAGTCCGCGCCCGGCCTCCGGGCGGTGTCACTGCGGCATCTTCGGTCGGCGCCGCTGTGCTTGAAAGTGGCTGGCTATCCCTCACAATCGGCAGGCTCTGGCCCGGTGTCCCCGGCCGCCCACGGCACCCCCCGGACCAAGTCGTCCGAGGAGAACTTGCCGACTGCGGTCAGTTGTCACTACCGATGCTCGCTCGGGTCAGTGCCAGTCGGAGCAGTCACCGGGTCCAGGACCGTGCTCGGTGCAAGCCCTGATCCATACGGGGTGACTGAAGTGGAAATCGCCGGTGACGAAATGCCTTGAGGTACCCGCGCCTTTTCGGGCGCAGTAGCTCAGGGAGGACGAGGTGCTCTTGAGCACCTCGGCACAGCCGCTGTGCCGATCGGCTTTGGTGTCATAGACCTGTCCGGCGGCCCTGGCCGTTTTGCCTTTCCAACAGATGGTCGCGTAGACGGTGGCCCCGGCAACCGACGCGCTCGTCTCACGGCACTTCCAGCCCTGCGGAGCGTGGACCTGTGTCTTCGCCGTGGCGGCGAGATCAGTTACCGCCTGGGCCGGCGCCGTCATACCCAGCGTCGTCAGCCCTGCCAGACCGATGCCGACGGTGATGCAGGCTACGTGTTTGCGGATGTTCACGGTTTCCGTTCCTCCCCATGGCGGGTGGGCCTGTTGGCGCAGCCGCAAGGCCCTGCTTGCGCCGACCACGGTGCACGATTGTTCTGCGTGAAAGAACCGGAGAACGGGCAGGTTGTGACTTCCCGGGACGTCCCGGCTTCTGACGTGCTGAAACATGACGTGGTCTGACGCTGTCGCGGGACAGAGAGTGCTTCACGCCGTGAGCACCTCCCACTGGCAGCCGGAAGGCGCGGGCGATGGCACGTGAGACCGACTACCAGGGCTAGATTCCACTCGGTGCCATGGGGCAGGGCCAGGGCAGCGGTGCCCTGGCGTGCCACTCGGAGTGTCTACCGCCCCGGGCCCTGGCGGGTGAACGTTCAGGCGCGTTCCGACCAAGTTGATCGGCAAGGGAGCTGGCGTCGCGCTCATCTTTCTTTTGCGCCGTCGCTACTTCGACTCGGTCGTCTCCGGCATCGTCATCGGCGCAGCGACCGGCATCGGGTTCAACTTCACCGAGAGCATCGAATACACCAACGCCATGAACGGGGCGAACGCGGGATTCCAGTACCGGGCCCGACAGTCCGCCGGGCTCATGGCCGCCCACACCGCCTTCACCGCCGTCACCGGCGCGGGTTTCGGCATCGCCCGCCAGCTCAGCAGCCGCGCACGCCAAACGGCCGTGATCGCCATCGGCCCCCTCACAGCGGCCAGCGCGCACTTCTGCAACAACGCCGTGATGGGCTACCTCTCCCGGCGGCCCCCCGAGTGGTTCCCGGACAGCGAGGCGTTCACCGTCCTGGTCGTGCTCCCCGCCGAACTCCTGCTGCTGCAAGGTCCACTGGTGGTCCTCTACGTGCTGCTCCTGCGCCGAGGGTTACGTAGCCAGGCGTGCGGGCTGGCAATGGCGCTCAGGACCCTGCCCGCTTCCGCTCGGGACGCGATCACTGCCGACGAGGCTGCGGCGCTGCTCTCTCCCGCGCGGCGCTTCGGGCTCAAAGTGGACGCCTTGCGTGCTCAGGAGACCAGGCGTCAAGGCATCTCTGCCTACCGCCGCCTCGCCTGTCTCCATGCTGCCCAGCTTGACCTGGCCACCGAGCGGTGGCACGGCTTGCGCGGAGAACAGGAACCGGGCGCTCCCGACGAGGATGCACTGCGCACGCGGATCCTGCGACTCAAGGACGCGCCAGCCCACGGCGCCCTGCCACCGCCCCCCGCCTGTACCACTGCCAACTGCGGGGCAGGAGGCCTTGTGAGTCGTAGGACATTCAGGCTGCTTTCATGGTGCCTGTCAGCCATCGCGGGCGCCATGCTCTTCCTCCTGTTGACCGCTGGCGGCGCGGCCGCTGGCTGCGGCAGCGTCACCTACGGCGAGGACGGTGATCCGCCCAGCTTCGAACCTCCTGCCTCGGGATGCGAGTCGTCGCTTCCGGAAGTCAGCACCGCCGTCGCGAGCGCGCTCGCCCTCGTGGCGACTGCCTTGCACCTGCGAAGGCTCTACCTGTCCGCCTCACAGACGGAGAACCCGGAGCTGGCGAAGCCGGTCGACCTCGTGACGGCAAGAGCACAGGCTGCCCGGGACGCCGGCTTCATCGACGCCGGGCGCGTCCCGGTCGAGGTGCTGGAATCGGGGGACCGGGTGCGAGGCCGCCCGTTCGGCGACACCGGTTACGAGATCCGAACGGAGGATCTGGAGTTCCTGGGCCTGACCGAGGAACAGGTGGAGGCCTGGCAGCGGTTCGGGGCACCGCTGGGGATGACTCCAAAACAGTTCAAGGAGTTCACGGCAGACCTCAGGGAAGCGCTAGCCGCGGACGGTCTCGACCCGGAGAACGTCGACATCCGCCTGCAGGGTTCGTCGGCGCAGTTCTTCTCGGGATCGCACAAGGACTTCCCCACGGAGGAGGACCTTGGCAGGCCAGCCGGAAGCGCTCGCCCGACTCCAGGACTGGATGGGCGACCGGGCGGACCACGACCGCCCCTCGCGGATCCCCGTCGACGCCAAGCATCTGCTCAGGGTGATGGATGAGGAAGGGGTGGCTGAGCCGCCCAGCGACTACGACGTCCATATCTCGTCCAGCGAGATGGTTGACCGGGCCACCGAGACCTGGACGTCCCTGCCTGAGGGGCGGCGGCCCAAGCAGGTGCTCCACCCCAAGTACGACTTCGTGGCGAGGAAGCTTGTGCAGGCATCGTTTCCCGCGCTGGAGGAGTGGAGGCGTAACTGGGAGGAAAAACTCGGCCGGGAGGTCGCCCCGGCACTGTTCACTTCGGACGGCCCGCCAGACAGAAGCCACACCGGTATCTCGACTCACTTCCGCGTGATTGGATCATCAACCGCCCGGGAGGCGACGCGCAGTGAAGGACCAGTTGAGCGTCCGGTTGAAGGGCGCGTTCCCCCGTGGGGAGCTGTCGGCGTTCCGGGAGCGGGTGGGACTCACGCCCCGCGGCCGCCTCAGTGACGACTGGGACCAGGAGTTCGGTGTCCGGGAGCTGCGTTCCAAGGAGCAGGGCGGCCGGGTACTGCTGAAGCTGTGGCGCTATGACGAAGACGACTGGCTCGTCGAAGCGGACGGCCCGGTGCCAGGTCCGTATTCGATGTCGAGCTTCGGCCTCACGGGGGCCGATGTCCACGACGGTACGGCGTTCGAGCCTCTCGACCCAGCGGAGCGCACGTTCTACGCCGAACTCAGGCCGGTCAGTGACATCTGGGATCCGCAGGCGTTAGCGGTCAGCGGCCTGGACCGCGACCGTCTGGACCGCGAGGGACGGGAGCCCGGGCAGGCCATGCTCGCGTCGGGGTCCCGGGAACTGGCGGCCACTCCGGTGTTCATCGCGTACCCGCTCGGCTATGACTGGATATGGACGTACTGGTACTTCGTGCGCTTCGACACCGGCGGATCACTGTTCGCGCCTTCCCGCTGAGCCGACGCCAAGACGCTCCATGCCACCAAGGCGGGCACCCTGGTTCGCCTCCGTGCTGTCCCACCTGCTGCCCTCGCGCCCCATACGCACAATGCGCTCGACGACACCATCGAACAGAGGAGCCGTGTCGGCGGCGGCTGATTTCAGCCGTCGCCGACAGCAGCGGGCTTGGCAGCGCAGGCACCACGGCGTGCCGCCCTGTCGCATTATGGGATCGTGCGTACTTACCTTTCGTACCAACCCAAGGACGAGCGGCAGGCCGCGTCCCTCGCCTCCGCGCTGGCGCGGGCCGGTGCCGATGTCGTGCCCGATGCCGACGCCGACGCGGCCGGGACGGACGCCGTCGTCCTGCTGTGGTCGTACGCCGCCAAGGCCGCCTGGATCGCCGCCCGGGCGGAAGGCGAACGTGTCGTACCCGTCCGCCTCGACGACTGCCCCCTGCCGCCCCCGCTGAACCGACTGCCCCAGGTACGCCTGGCCGTCGGCGTGACGGACGCGGCAGCGGCCGCGATCGCGCGCCTCGCCCTGGCCGACACGCCCTCCGGCGACCAGGGGTCCGAACCCGACCGCCCTCTAATCATCAGCGACTTCGGCCCCCTGGGCCAGTACGAGACGTGCCCACGGTGCGGTGTCGGCAGTGACCGGCTGCGCCCCTACGTCACCGTCGACCACCACGACGACCGTGCCCTGCGCCTCGTCATCTGCGGTTCGTGCGGCTGGCAGGACCACGGCGACCTCTGACGAACCCACTCCGGCCCAACCCGAACCAGACGACTTACGGGGCCCACATGACCAGACGACGGCGGCGTGTGCACGAGGGGATACGCTCCTCCGGCTCCCCTCCCGGCGGAACCGTTCTCTGGCGGACACATCGGCGGGCAGATAAGCGCGGCGGCGACCGTCACCTCCGGGACCGCCTACATCGCCGCCCCCAGCCACGGGCTGACCACCGTCGACCTGACCGGCGGGTCCATCTCTTGGACCAATGTCGAAGCCGGCTACATCGCCCCACCCGCCGTCGTCGGCGAAACCCTGTACTGCGCCAGCTCGTTCGGAATCTTCGCCCTCAACACGGCTGACCGCAGCGTCCGTTGGAAGAAGCGGTATCGGGGCTCCCCCACCCACCCGGCCCGTCGCCGCGAACGGGCCGGTGCACACCGTCCACAACGGCCAGTCCGTACGGACCCTCGACGCGGCGACCGGCCGCCGGCGCTGGACGACGAAGTACCGCTCCGACCACCCCTACGACGCAGCACTCGCACTCGCCACGGCATCCAGTACGCGGACACCCCGGACGGGCACGTCCTGGCACTCACTCCGGCCACCGGCAAGCCGTACTGGAGGCAACGGGTCCACGGCTGCGTCACCACTCCCCGCTGGTGCACGGTGGCACGCCGTACGTCAACAACGGGCGGGGCGGACATGTGCTCGCCCTCGACCCGGCCACTGGCACCCAGCTCTGGCGCACCATGCTTCCCACGCCCTTCGGAGCCCTGCACACCACGCCCGCGATCGACGGCAATACGCTGTACGTCGGCTGCCGGGACGGCAAGCTGTGGGCCCTCAACGCCACCACCGGCGCGGTGAGATGGCACGTCCCCACGGGTGGTCGCGTCGACTCCTCGCCGTGTGTCGCCGACGGCACGGTGTACTTCGGCAGCGAGGACGGCCATCTTTGGGCGATCGGCGCGGACAACGGCCGGGTTACGAACGCCGACACCGCGCGGCTAAGCTCACGCTCGCCGCGTGATCAACGAAGCGTGTCCACCATCACAGGGAAGAGCCGATCTCCAGGACCCAGTCAGTATCCGGATCATGCGGGAGATCAGTACTCCGGCTCCGGGGGCAGCGTCAACCAGTCCGTGGAATGGCACTGTTGGTGATCGGTGATCTGCTCGTATCGTTACCGCATGTGGCAATACGCGGTGTGGGGACTGGCCGGTGCCGCCCTGTACAGATGTCTCATCATCCGGGCTGCCGTCCTGCGCGACCGTGATCCGTTCCCGCTCCGGGACCGGCGGTGGAAATACCCCGACGGTCCGGGTGGCGATGCCCTCCGCGCGGCCCTGTGCGCGCACGCGGCCCTGGGTGCGGCAGCCGGGTGGGTGGCGGCCCTGGCGGGTGCAGCCAACCCCCTGATCGCGCTGGTCCTGGGGGCCGTCGCCTCGATCGTGCTCAAGTCCGTCGGTCGGCTCGCCCTCCGGCTCCTGATACCCGATGCCCTGGACGCGGGGACCGAGATACGGGTGACCGACCGCCGGTACCGGACCGCGCCGCCCGGCCATCCTCCCGTCGCCGCCGACGGCCCGTACCCCTGGGCCGTCGAACTGGCCCGGCGCATACGCGCGCAGGAGGTGGCCCGGCCGGTCAGCCTCAAGAACGTCCACCTCAACGGGGCGGACCTGACCGGCGTGGACCTTCCCCGGGTCTACGCGCATCTGGGCAGCCTGCCGGGGGTGTGCTTTCGGGAGGCGAACCTGTCCCGGGGGATCTTCCATGTGGCGAACCTGATCGGCGCCGACCTGACCCGGGCCCGCCTGGACGGCGCGGATCTGGGCGGCGCAGAGCTGGTCGCGGCACGGCTGACGGGCGCCGACCTGACCGGGGCCGACTTGACACATGCGAAGCTGCTCGAAGCAGACCTGGCCGGAGCGCGGCTTTCCGGAGCCGCCCTGGCCGGAGCGACACTCGTCCGGGCCGACCTCACCGGCGCCGACCTGACCGGGGCCGACCTCGAGCGGGCCGACCTGACGGGCACGGACCTCAGCGGCGCGGACCTGACGGGCGCGAACCTGGCCGGGGCACAATGGACGTCGGAGACGGTTTGGCCCGCCGGGCAGGCCGACCGGATGCGGGACGATTCAGAGCGGCTCTTCGACGAAGTGTACCGCCTGCACGGCTGGTCGCCCGAGCCCTACAAGCCCAGCCGGGAGAATCAACCACCTTTTGTCCAGCGGCTGTTGATCGCCCTCAGTGATGCCGCCCCGGCGTTCCGGCCACTGCGGGCCGGTTCCGTCGGCAACGGAAGGGGTCCGGAGACCGCCAGCCGCCCCAGACTCGTCGGACGCTCCGCCCTCCGGGGCGCGCTGGCGTCGTCCGAGACGGCCCTATCGGGGGTCGACCTGTCCGGCACGATTCTGGACCGCATCGACCTCACGGGCGTGAACCTCTCCGGATCGGACCTCAGCCGGGTCGACTTCATCAAGGCGACCTTGAAGGGCGCCAACCTGGCCCGGGCCGACCTGACCCGGACACGTCTGATGCAGGCGGATCTGTCGGGGGCCAACCTGAAGGGCGCGGACCTGGCCGGATCGAACATGGTAAGCGCCGCTGTCGTGGGGGCGAGCCTGACCGGCTCGAACCTGCACCACGCCTACCTGGTGGGCCAGAACCTGTCCGGGGCCCGGCTGACCCGCACGAACCTGACCCACGCCCTGCTCTCGGCGACGAAACTCGCCCGGGCCGACCTGACGGACGCGGACCTCACCCATGTCGCACTGGACAAGGCCGACCTCTGCGGCGCGAAGCTCCTCCGGGCCCAGATGACGGACGCCTACCTGAGCGAGGCCGATCTGGCCAAAGCCATCCTGACGGAGGCCGACCTGACCTGCGCCTCGCTGTTCGCTGCGGACCTATCCCAGGCCCGCCTGATCAGGGCCAGGCTCACCCTGGCCTACCTGGACGACGCGAACCTCAGCAGAGCCGACCTCGCCCACGCGGACCTTGCCGGAGCCCGGATGATTGGCGCGTGCCTCAAAGAGGCCAAGCTGGCCGGAGCCCGCTTCCGCGGCGCGGACCTGACAGGGGCCGACCTGACCGGAGCACGAACCGACGGAACCGACTTCGCGGAGGCGGTCTGGTCCAGCACGACCAAATGGCCTGGCACGATCGCCGCCCACATCCACGCACACTCCGAAGCCGCCCTCGACGGCACCTTCCGCGTACGAGCCGCCACCGTTACAACGACTCCCTAGCATTCCAGCCGCGCCAACTTCGACTTGCTCCGCAAACGGGTTCTCCTCGCGGAGTGAGGGCCGTTCATGATCGCGCTTGTGGTGACCCTCCGTGGCTCCGGCACTGAAAGTGATCCAGAACCAGGGTTCGGTCGTCGTCGAGAAGCCGTACGCGAACCTGAAGCGCTGGGGAAGGAGCGCATAGCCGCAAGGAGCCACGGCCAGTTCTTTCGCGAGGGCCGGCCGGGGATTCTGCTCCTCCGGAAACCAGCTCTACCGCTCACCGAGGTAGCTTCGAGGTGCGTTCGGGGTGGGCGGCGGTGATGTACCGCATTGCGGTGTGAGAGGAGATACCGAACAGGCGCATCAGGTGAAGCGGGTCGTCGACCTCGAATGCCTCGTCGCGAATCCGGTCCTGCCGCAGCGTCGGCATCGTGAGTCCGGTGGGCCGGAAGACGGCGGTGAACGTGGTGCCGATGGGCGCGTGGGTGGTGTCTACCGCGGTCCATCGGTTGATCAGCAGATGCGGGTTGGTCGTCACCGGCCAGCGGCGGTGACGTTCACGAATCCATGCGGAGGCGCAGCGGTAGGTAAGTTCATCCAGGTAGATGATGTGCCGCTTGCCGGGACGCCGGACGATGAGCCGTTCACGGGACAGGTCGAGGTCGGTGAGGAGCAGCCGGCGGATGTCGGTGCCGCTGAGCGCATGGACGCAGACCAGCACCATTACGAAGCGCTGGAAGTCGTTCTGCGCATGGCCGAGGACGCCGGCCAGCCGGTCCGAGGGCACGGAAGGCGGGGTCTTGTTGATCCCGGCGAAGACGAGACCACAGGTGGGATCGCGGAAGATCACGCCCTCTTGCCGAAGGGCCCGGAAGACATTCCGCAGGACGATGTGGATCGAGCGGGCCGGCGTCCCCTTGCAGGTAGCGATGGCCCTCTTGACGTCGTCGCGGGTGATCTCGCGCAGGCTCTCGATGCCGTCCGCGAGCCACCCCTTGAGGCTCGGGTCGAGGACATGCCAGTAGCGGACGATGCTCCGGTAGGTCCGGCCGGTGTGCTCCCACTTGCCCTCTCCGCGCACGACCTTGATCCAGACCGAGAGTTCCTGTGCGATCGTCTCGGGTAGTGCGGCGAGCTCTGCCTCCAATCGCCTCTGATGCGCGTCCCGGCGGAACTCGACATCCGGGACCAGCAGCCCTCGGGTTTCAAGGAACTGTGTGACCCGCCGTCCGCTGAACTTCAGGGAACGGTTGTCGACGAGCGCCCGGATGTCGGTCTCCAGCAGCGGGGCATCGGCGCCGAGCCAGGACACCAAGACGGTCAACGTGTGTCGGGTCTTGGTCGCGGGGGGAGTCGGGGCGGCGCCGCGGGCGGCCGGGCCGTCCGGCCACGGGCGGAATGCCGTCGACGAGGGCGAGGGTCTGGGTAACGTCGTTGACGTTGGCTGCGGTGGTGATGACTTTGAGCGGGGTGCCGCGTCCGTCGCAGATCAAGTGGTGTTTGCTGCCTGTCTTCCGCCGGTCGACCGGCGACGGCCCCGTGTCGGGGCCCTCTTTTTTTCGCGAGAATGTGGGAGCCGTCCACGCACGCGCGGGACCAGTCGAGTTCGCCGGCCGCGTCGAGTTCGGCAAGCAGGATGCGGTGCAGCTGGTCGAAGACACCGGCATGCTGCCAGCGATCCAGGCGCCGCCAGCAGGTCTGTCCGGAGCCGAACCCCAGCTCCGGGGGCAGGAGTTGCCAGGCTATGTCGTTGTGGAGCACTACAGGATGCCCTGCAGACACAGTCGGTCCGCTACCGGCTGCGGGCCCGGCGACTTCTCCGGCCAGGGCGGCAGCAGCGGCCCGATCAGCGCCCACAAGTCGTCGTCCACGATCCACGGCCGAGTACTCACACCCTCCCAAACGGCCGAACCATCACATCGGTCACGCCGGACCAGGGCACTTCACCAAGATCGTGTTACGAGCTCGTAGGGGCTCACATTTGGTGCCGGAATCTCACGGCTGATGCCGGATGGAATTCGGATCCGACGTGGCGCCGAGACGTGCAGGTCGTGCCTGTGCCTCGTTGGAATTGAAACGCTGACGCCTGGAAGGTCAAGCGGCCGCGGCGGGAACAGCCGGTCCGGCCGCCGCTGTTGCATCAACCGAGGGACCGGCGCCGCACCGGCGGGGAACAGGATCCGGGCCCCGGGATCGCGGTACGCCCGCCGCGCACTCGGACCAAGACGTATTTCTGCAGGAGGACTGTTTCATGACTGACCGGCCCTTGACGCTCATGGCAGTGCACGCCCACCCCGACGACGAGGCCACCGGTACGGGAGGGATCCTCGCGCGGTACGCGGCGGAAGGCATCCGCACGGTTCTCGTGACGTGTACCGACGGCCGTTGCGGTGACGGACCGGGGGGTGTCAAGCCGGGCGATCCCGGGCACGATCCGGCGGCCGTCGCCTTGATGCGCGGTCAAGAACTCAAGGCGAGCTGTGACGTCCTGAAGGTCAGCGATCTGGAGACGCTGGACTATGCCGACTCCGGGATGGCGGGCTGGCCGAGCAACGACACCCCCGGATCCTTCTGGCAGACCCCCGTGGAGGAAGGCGCCGCCCGACTCGCGGAACTCATGCGGCACTACCGACCCGATGTGGTCGTCACTTACGACGAGAATGGTTTCTACGGCCACCCCGACCACATCCAGGCCCACCGCATCACGATGGCGGCACTGGAGATGACCGCGCTGACACCGAAGGTGTACTGGACGACGATGCCCCGCTCGATGATGCAGCGGTTCGGTGAGATCATGCGCGAGTTTCATGAGGACATGCCGGAGCCGGATCCTGCCGAGGCCGCCGCGATGGCCGAGATCGGCCTCCCCCACGATGAGATCACCACCTGGGTGGACACCACCGCATTCAGCGGTCAGAAGTTCGACGCGCTGGCCGCGCACGCCAGTCAGGGCGAGAACATCTTCTTCCTCAAGATGGGCAAGGAGAGGTTCGGCGAGTTGATGGGCATGGAGACCTTCGTACGTGTCCAGGACACCACCGGTGCGGCCGTACCCGAGAACGATCTCTTCGCCGGACTGCGCTGATCCGCCCGTCCGGCCGGGGCCCGGAAAGCCCATCGGCCGCACGGCGCGATCGAGCGTGTCACACGCCCGGAGGCTGGTCCACGCGGGTTCCGCCCGGGCAGCCCGCGAGCAGGTCGACAGGCCATAGCGGGCGGCGTCGACGCGTGCCCGTGCCGCCGACCCGACACCGCGCCCGTCCCCAAACCACCTGGCAACCGCACAGGTGGGAGACCTGCCGGCTGCCGACCGGAAGGTGCGCGACAGCCCAGGTCACAAGCCCGGCGGTCTGCTCCGGTCAAGACGGACCGCCGGGGAAACGACACGAAGCTGAGACCCCGATGTCCGACACGCCGTGAGGCTGCGGGAGAAGCCGCAGGTCACGGGGGCGGTCTCCGACAACAGCTGCGAGGCCCTACTCTCAGCCCAAGCCCCGCCGCGTTGCCCGGCCGCTACGCCAGGCGCCAGCGTCAGCCGCCCAGCTTGGCGTGCTGCTCACGCACACATGTGCCCAGCAGGCCAAGGAACTCATGGGCTACCCGTGCATGAAACGCCCTGCACGAGCCGGCCGACAACATCCAGGATGGGTGTGGCTCTCCTGTAGGGAGCTTTGGCCTGCGGGGTTGCTGACCGGGGGTTGGCTGCTCGATCGTCGTGGTGTCGGGTGGCCGGATTCCGGGGGTGACGGCGATGGTGTCGTGGCTGGAGGAGCTCGAGCGGCGAGAGGCTGCCGCGCGGGAGAAGATCGGTGAACTGCGCGCTCGGATCGAGGAGTTGACCGGGCACCTGGCCGAGCAGGAGATGGTGCTGTCCCGGTTGGAGATCACCCGGGAGACGGTGACGGCGATTCTGTCCGGCGACGAGACGGTCTCCGGGGCAGGGCCCGGGGCGGAGCCAGAGGCCAGCGGGCCGGTGGAGGCGTCGCGAACGGAGGCGGGAGAAGAGGGCCCCTTCGGGCTGGGTTCGCCGGTTGGGGTGCGGCTGGTGCCGCCGTGGACGCCCGAGCTGGCCGCGGGGGTGCTACCGAGTTCGTATCAGGACATCGTCGAGGTGCTCGCGGACGCGGTGCGTCCGATGCGGGCGCATCACATCTGTGCCGCGCTGGGTCTGTCGACGGACAAGAGCAAGGTGGAAGGCTTCCGGTCGAAGCTGAAACGGCTGGTCGAGCGGGGCTGGCTGACGGAGGCGGAGCCGGGACTGTTCGCGCCGCGGCCCGCGGTGACGGCGCAAGCGGACGCGCCGGAGCACGGCCGGACGGAGGCTTCGCGCCGCCGCGCCGGTGTGGGGTCGGGCTCTCGTCCCTAGCGTCGAAGGCGCCAACCGATTCCACGCTCGAAAAGCGAGAGCCCGATGACTGGAGCGTATGCGGCCGCCGCGGCGGCTGACCCCTTTGACCGAGCCGCTTCTTTCCTCACTTCCCTCATCGATTCCCCTCCCGTCAATCCCCGCGAGTTCACGATTTCTGAAGGTATCGAAATCTGAACTGTAGGTACTGTTGGGGGATTCGGAGGCTCTCTGACCGTGGGTTCGTGGCGCCGGCCCCTGCAGCCGGCGACGCGAACCATACCGATGATCAGCGGTGGCCGCAGCCTTCCCGCAGCCGGTCCACCCACAAGATCACGGTCTACGGCTGGAGCACCAGGTCGTGCTGATACCAGGTGCCCGGCTTACCGCCGAGGTCGGCCGGGCCAACCGGGACGAACCCTGCCTTGGTCAGCACCCTCTAAAACGCGGCATTGTTATGGGAGGTGGCCGCCCGCAGTGTGCGCAGCCCGTGCCGCACCACCGCCAGCCGACACAGCTCCCGGACAGCCGCGGTCGCCACGCCGCGGCTGGCGACGTGCTGTGCGACCCGGTAACCGAGCTCAGCAGTGCCGTCCCCGAAGCGGTACAGGTTGAACCGGCCCAGAACCGAGCCATCCTCGGCAACGAGCACGTAGAAGGCGCCAATGCCGGCCTCTTGCTCAGCCAACAAGGCGCCGTACCGGTCGGCGAACTGGTCGAAGAACTCGTCACCGCGGTCGGAGACCGAGGCAGCGAAGTAGGCGCGGTTCGCCAGCCCGAAGGCCAGGACCGCCGGGGCATGGCCAGCATGCAGCCGCTTCAGCTCGGGCACCGCCCAACTCTACCCGGATGATGCGTTGAGGCCACCTGAGTTTCCGCCAGCGGCAGACAGTCCCCCAGACCAGGGCACATAACGGGCTCGCGGAGCGCGTTGACCAGCTGTTCCCGCACTCGGACGTCAAGTCCGGCGAAGGCCGCGCGCAGCAGTGATGGCGGTGTCGGCCCAAACTCATCGGTCATGCGGCCGGATGGGCGCCGATGAGTTTCGCGCTGCGATCGCCTCTGTATGAGGTAGGAGGTAGTTGATGATGAGCTCATCGCAGCAGCCGGTGACCACGGCGGTGGTCACCGGAGCCAGCCGCGGTTTCGGAGCGGCGATCGCCGCCGCGCTGATCGACCGGGGTCACCGGGTCGTCGGCGTCGCGCGCACCGCCGAGGCGCTGGCGGACCTGCGCCGGGAACTGGGTGCCATGTTCGTCCCGGTGGTCGCCGACGCGACCGACGCGGAGACCGCCCGCCCCCTGATCGAGCAACACCAGCCCACACTGCTCGTGCTCAACGCGGGCGCGACGCCCACCGCCGGCCCCGTGCACGAACAATCGTGGGAATCGTTCAGCCGCAACTGGCAGGTTGACACCCAACACGCTTTCCACTGGATCCGCGCGGCGCAGCGACACCCACTGGCGCCCGACAGCCTGGTGGTGGCGATGTCCAGCGGCGCCGCAGTGCGCGGCTCACCACTGAGCGGCGGATACGCGGGCGCGAAAGCGATGGTCCGATTCCTCGCCGCGTACGCC
Organism: Streptomyces sp. NPDC001634; assembly: GCF_040298185.1. Taxonomy (NCBI): domain Bacteria; kingdom Bacillati; phylum Actinomycetota; class Actinomycetes; order Kitasatosporales; family Streptomycetaceae; genus Streptomyces; species Streptomyces sp. NPDC001634. The sequence goes on from NZ_JBEOZU010000085.1 coordinate 23,208, forward strand.
GCGGACGAATCCCGTCGCGCCGCCCTCGGCATCCGCTTCGCCACCGTGCTGCCGCAGATCACGCCGGCCACCGAACTCGGCGCCGCCGATGTCGCCGCCTACGCCCAGCGTCAGGGAATCGACACCGCCACATTCACCACAGCACTCGATCCGCTGCTCACGCCGGCCATCGTCGGTGCCGAGATCGCGCGACTGTGCGAGGACACCGACAACCGGGACCAGCCGCGGGCATACGAGCTCAACGGACGCGGACTTCACGCGCTGGCGTGAATCACAAGAAAGAGAAGGATATGTTGCTGGAAAACAAGAACGTGGTCGTCTACGGCGGCGGCGGAGCGGTCGGCGGTGCGGTCGCCCGCGGATTCGCCGACGAAGGTGCCACGGTCTTCCTGACCGGGCGAAATCTCGACACCATCAACACCGTCGCCAAGGAAATCGCCGCTGCGGGCGGAGCCGTCAAGACCGCTGTGGTCGACGCCCTGGACGAGAAATCCGTCACCGAACACCTCGATGCCGTCGTGGCCGACGTCGGCAGCATCGACGTGTCGTTCAACGCGATCGGAATCTCACCGAGGGGACTGCAGGGAATCCCGTTCACCGACCTACCGGTCGACAATTTCATGCGACCGATCACGACCTACGCCCGGGCGCACTTCGTGACCGCGAAATCCGCCGCACGGCACATGATCCCCCGGGGCTCGGGAGTGATCATGATGAATACACCAGAACCCGCCCGCGTGAGCCTGCCCCTGGTCGGCGGCATGAGCGTCGGCTGGGCGGCGATGGAAGCCCTCAACCGCGCGCTGTCCGCCGAATGAGCCCAGCACGGCGTCCGCTCGATCTGCCTGCGCACCACGGGCTTGATCGGGACACCGGTCATCGACGTCGTGTACGGGCTGCACGCCGACGCGGTGGGCATCCCCAAAGACCAGCTCATCGCCGCCGCCGCCGCGATGACCCACCGCAAGCGCCCCACCGTACTGGCCGAACTCACCTCGGTCGCGGTATTCCTCGCCTCCGACCGGGCAGCCGCGATGACCGGAACCGTCGCCAACCTGACCGGCGGACTCATCGTCGACTGAGCACAACACGCCCGGCCGCCCCATCGGCGGCCGGGGCACCCCAACAGAGGAGCAAGGCGATGAACGATCTACTCGCGACCGCGGTCGCCGCGCACGGTGGTTTGGACCGGTGGAACCGGATCCGGTCGATCCGCGTCGACGCCGCCATCACCGGGGCCTTCTGGCAGGTCAAGGGAAAGGCTGACGCGCTGAGGGACGTCCGCTTCGAAGTGGACACCACACAGGAACGGCTGACCATGGACTTCGTCGGTCAGAACCGCCGGTCGGTCTTCCAGCCCGACCGGGTCGTCCTGCGGCAGGCCGACGGCACGGTTGTCGACGCGCGCGACGAGCCGGAACGGTCGTTCGACGGCCACCAGTTCCAGACGCCGTGGGACGACCTACATCTCGCGTACTTCACCGGGGAAGCACTGTGGACGTACGTGAACACGCCGTTCCTGTTCACGTGGCCCGGGTTCGTCTGCGAAGAGATCGCGCCCATCGAGGCCGACGGTGAAACCTGGCGGCGGCTGAACGTGACCTTGCCCGACCACATCAAGACCCACACCCGCAAGCAGGTGTTCTGCTTCGGCCCGGACGGGCTGCTGCGCCGCCACGACTTCACCATCGACATCGTCGATCCGGGCACCGAGTCACAGCTTTACGCCGCCGACTACCGCGACATCGACGGCATCATCGTGCCAGCCACCCGACGGGCCTACGCCCCCATGGGCGACGACCGGATCGTCCTGGTTGCCATCGACATGGCCGACATCACCGTCTGTTGAGCCGAATTTCCTGCCACACAAGGACGTCACGATGAACAACACCCACCAGGCCGGGGTCGTCACGCCAGCGGAATGGGAGGCCGCGCGCCTGCGGCTGTTGGCGGCGGAGAAGGACCTGACTCGCGCCCGGGACGCCCTGGCCGCTGACCGCAGGCGGATGCCGTGGCTGAAGGTCGACCAGGAATACGTCTTCGACGGGCCGAACGGGACGGTCCGTCTGCCCGACCTGTTCGACGGCCGCCGTCAGCTGCTGCTCTACCGCGCCTTCTTCGAGCCGGGGGTGTCGGGCTGGCCCGACCACGCGTGCGTCGGCTGCTCGCTGATGGCCGACCAGGTCGCCCATCTCGCGCATCTCAACGCCCGCGACACCACGCTGGCCTTTGCCTCACCCGCACCGCAACCCGATATCGAGCGGGTGAGAGCGCGCATGGGCTGGGTCACACCGTGGTACACGATCACCGACGGCTTCGCCGCCGACTTCGGCGTGGCCGAGTGGTACGGCACGAATGCCTTCATCCGCGACGGCGACAGCGTCTACCGCACCTACTTCATCAACGATCGCGAACACGAACTGATGGGTGGGACGTTGAACTCCCTCGACTTCACCGCGCTCGGACGCCAGGAGGACTGGGAGGACTCCCCGGCAGGTTACCCCCAGGTGCCGCGATACTCGTGGCTGAACCGACACGACGAATACGGCCCGACTGAGCCGGCCAGCCACCCCTGCACCGTCGGCACGGACGGACGCGGCCTCGCGGATGCGGAGAAGTACGTCAGGCTGTAGTGACCTTCCGGTCGAGGCCCCGAGCGAGGACCTCGGGGCCCAGACCTGCCGAGGCACAAGCGTGGCGTGAAAGGAGCCGGGGCCCATCCGAGGCCCCGGCAGCCCCGAGCCTGGGTCACTCGGAGGGCTTCGGGCCCATCCGGCGGGCCATTCGATCGGCCTGCTCAGGGGTCACCAGCTGCACCCTGCGCCGGAACGCTCCCTTGACCTCGAAGAAACACGAGAACTTCCCATACGGGCCGATCTCCCGGCACTCGTACAAGCCGTTTCCGGGCAGCGGCCATCCGTAAGGCTGCTCACGGCTGCGGTTGAGGAACGTGCGCGCGTACACATACTCCTCGTTCGTGCCGCGGATCTTGGCCGCCCAGCCGCTCATGGCCTCGCAGATGAGGCGCTGCGGCGTGATGGACACGCCGGGGAACACCGCGGCGGGGTCAGCTGTAGCGAGGTTGACCCGGATGTCCAGCACCGCCGTTGACGCAGCCTTCTGCTCCGGGGTGGCGTGGCGCTCACAGACCTGCGGGTGAGGGCCGATGCCGTACCAGACCATGAGCGGATACCGGCAGCGGGTCCCCTTGGTCGTCGTCTTCGTGCACTGGCTCACGCGCCCCCCTATCTCCCCTGGTCCTACCTGTTCGAGAGCCGGGGCCTATCGGAGGCCCCGGCAAGTCCCGAGCACCCTGAACGGCGGGACATCGGAACCGCAACCGACCCACGTCAGCAGGCGGGGCCGACCGACACCTGAACCTTCTTCAGGCGCGTGGCCCGGTCGGCGTCTGCGTTGTAGCCCGGGTTGTCGCTGGCCCAAGCCGCCTCCGTGCAGTAGCCGGCCCCGATCGGCTACGTGTGCTGCAGCTCGTCGAACGTGGTCTCGCAGGACACGAGGTTGCAGTTCCCGATGACCTGGGCACTGCCGGGGCCCCGGGCACCTTGTACCAGACGATGGCGTCCCGCTCGGGCCCGCATTTCTTCGACGAATGCGAGGCCTTCGGCTTGGCCACGTGCGATGCGGTGCGGGTGGGCAGTCGCGGAATGCTTGATCTTCGTGGGCTTCCCGATCGGGTCACGGGCGGTGAGGGTTGGCTTGGGCATGCCGCTGCTGCAGGCGGCGGTCAACAAAACAACGGCGATGGGCGGGATGTAGCGACGCACGACGCCCCCTCGGTGGTGCGGTAGTTGCGTGCGGACACAGTGGCAGCCGCGTACGGAGCGCAGCCGGTTGTTGCCGGTACATGACGGAGACTCACGCTGTGTGAGGGCGTACCGTCAGAGGAAAGCTCACGCTCGGCCGGACCGGGAGGCGTCCGATGATCCGTGTCGGCATGCGGCTTCCTGGCCCGTTCCGTGTCAGCGGCGGCCCTATCGCCGCGTTCTTCGCGCTCTTCCTGTACGTGTGCGTGGTCATGGTCTGGGTGACCGTCATCGCCGCGGTCTTCCTCGCTGCGGGGATTGCTTACGTGGCGACCGCGGGCCGCATCGCCTGGCGTCGGCGGCACGCGAAGCCACGGGACTTCGAAAGCCCGATGCGCGGCGGCTCCGAGGCACGCCGCATCCGGTCCGAGTACGGCCCCTATCTCGACATGGTGAAGGCCGCCCGCGACCGCCGCCGAGGCCCCTGACCAGCTGGACAAGCCTCCTTCACAGCGCCACGGAAACGGGTCCGCCCGCAGCGTCACAAGGGGAAATCGACCTGCTCTCCAACGGCGAGCACGTCCGCGGGCATCGTGTGCCATATGTCTTCGTCGCCCACTCCGCGGTACTGACCTTCCGGCAGCTCCCGAGCAGGAGTCATTAGCCACCAGGGCAGCCTGCTCGGCTCCCGGACCACGACCAGGACCGGGGTCGTCTGGCAGTCCACTCGGGGCACCTCACCCCTCCAGGGCTGTCCTTCCTTGGAGGGGCCGCGTTCAGAAGCCGCCGTTGAGGTCGTACCAGCTCTGGTTCAGCAGTTGGTACTTGGCGAAGGAGCCCTTGCCATTGCCTGCGTAGAGCCGTAGCTGGTTCGCCGTGAACGAGGCGGTCGGGTTGTCGTAACCGTCCTGAGTAGCGGCGACCAGGTCGTTGTGACCGTCACCGTTGACGTCGCCGACGCTGAGGAAGGTCGACATCTGGCCCCAACCGCCGCCGATGAGCTTCCGGGCACCGAAGGAGCCGTGTCCGTTGCCGGGGCACAGCCACAGGTTGCCCGAGGTGTCGCGGGCGAGGAGGTCGCCCTGGCCGTCGCCGTTGAGGTCGCCCGGTGCGGTCAGGGCGTTCATGGACTTCCAGCCGCTGCCCAGGGACTTGCGGGCGCCGAAGGTTCCATGGCCGGTGCCTGTGTAGAGCCATAGGGTGCCGGCGGAGTCGCGAGCCAGCAGGTCGCCGCGTCCGTCACTGTTGAGGTCACCGGTGGCGGTGATGGTGGCCATCGACTTCCAGCCGCCGCCGAGGTCCTTGCGCGTGCCGAACCTGCCGTGGCCGTTGCCGGGGTAGAACCACAGCTCGCCGGAGGAGTCGCGGGCGATCAGGTCTTCGGTGCCGTCGCCGTTGAGGTCGCCGTGCCGGGTGAGGGCGGTCATGGAGTTCCAGCCGCCGCCGATCAGCGTGCCGTCCCCGGTGCCGGAGACGAACCAGAGCCGACCGCTGCGGTCCCGGGACAGCAGGTCCGCGCGGCCGTCACCGTTCAGGTCGCCGAATCCGGCGGGGCTCGGGCCGGGCTCCGCGTACCACTCGGCGTAGGGCGTACCCATGCACTCCCGCTCGTTGGGAACGAACTTGATGGAGCTGATCGCCTTGTCGAGGCTCGAGTCGTAGTCGCTGGTGCCGTTGTCCGGTGGGTCGGGGAAGTAGGTGCCGTTGTAGTTCGGGTCGGTGTAGAGGCAGGAAATGCTGGACGTGCGGTTCCAGTAGGAGCGGATCTTGTTGTCCCACATGCTCATCGTGGGCATGTTGCTGCGTGTCTTCATCATGGAGCCGGTCTCGTTCGTCCCGCTCCATCCGCACAGGTATCCGGACGGGCAAGCGCTCGCCGACGTGGTGGCGGCCTGTGCAGGTGCGGCGAGCGGCACTGTCGCCAGCGCCATGCTCCCCGCAGCCACCAGCAGCAGTCTGAGGCGTCTTTTCACCTCGGTCCCTTCTGGGATTCTCCTTGAAGATCGAATAGGACAAGCGCACTGTACGCCTGTTCCACGGCAGGCCATCGAGGCATTCACCAACCGGGCCATGCAGTGGGAGGTCCTCGCGGCCGCGCTCACCGAGCGGGTCAAGACGATCCCTTGGTGGTGTCGTGGATGGGCCCGGTTCCGATCGTGGCCGGGGTCGTCCGGGCAGACGCCGCTGCCCGGCTGCCCGCCGTGCATGGAAGAAGGCGCCTGACTGGTCTCCTTCGGGCGCCGGTGGACACCGTGCGGGTGCGGTCGCCGCTGGCTGGTCGGCGACCGGGGCGGCTACCTCGTCGACCCCACGCCCCTGTCCGAGTTGGCCCGCGCACTGCTGCGGCACCGGGCTCTCCTGCACCGGCTCGGCCCGGCAGGCGACGCGCTCGTCGCGGACGCCCACCAGGTCGCGCTGTGGTGGTGGGTCCACCGCCGCCAGATCGGCGGAGCAACTTGGCGGCGAAGGGAAGACACCCTCGGCATGCCCAAGGGCCGCCGGAAGACCGCCCCCGTACTCGTCTACCCCGAGACCATGGCACTCGCCGAGACCATGTGGACCTGGGAGCAGCGCCGGCACCTCCCCGGCGCTGCCCCGCAGGGGTGGCTTGAGCAGGTCGCCGAGCACCTTCAGGTACCCGGCATCACCCAAGGGCTTGGGCCTCGGCACGAGGGCGTGCCGCTTGCCTACTGGCTCGCCCACCACACCGCCGCAGCACCCAGGCACGGCACCCTGGCGGCTCGGGCTGTACAGAACGTCCTGGCCGCCGAAGCGGCCGGCTTCGACGTGCAGTCGTTTGCCGAGCCGCAACGCCGACACGTTCGCCGCATTGCGTGGCCCACTGGCACTCTCATTCGACGACTTCATCCGCACCAGCAGCGACCCACGTCACCGCGTCGGAGTCGAACGACTGTGGCGCCAGTGCGCCGCGTCAGGCGGCCTCTATCGCAAAGAGTACGAAGGCCTGTACTGCGTCGGCTGCGAGCAGTTCTACACCCCCGACGAACTGGTCGAAGGACGGTGCAGCGAGCACGGCACGGAACCTCAACTCGTCGCGGAAGAGAACTGGTTCTTCCGACTGTCCCGCTACGCCGACCGACTCCATCAGCTGATCTCGAGCGGCGACCTGCGCATCGAGCCCGCAGCCCGCCGCAACGAGGTCCTCGCCCTCATCAAACGTGGCCTGCACGACTTCTCCGTCTCCCGCTCCCACAGCCGCGCCCGCGGCTGGGGCATTCCCGTGCCGGATGACCCGAGCCAGTCGCGCAGATCGGCGCTGACATGGGGGTCCTTGAAGTGGAATCGGAGGTCCACCGCGATCGTGGCGCGCGACAGGATGTCGGCGTACTCGGACTCCTCGGCGTCGAGCAGGCGCCCCGTGGACACGATCGTCACGTCGGGGGCGGGCGGCTGGGCGATGACGCGGTCGCGCTCGTAGTCCCACGCCGTGCAGTGGGTGCCATCGCGGCCATCGGCGCAGGGGCAGCCGGGGCCCGTGACCTGGAGGTCCGGCTGATGCGCAGGAAGGAAGCTCAGTTCCCAGGTGGAGATCTTCTGTTGAAGTCAGTGTTCTACGACCGGTGACGCATGAGGACCTTGCACGTGGGATGGCTGGGGGCGGCGATCATGGGCCGGACGGGTGGGAGGCTGGCCGGGCCGTGACTGCGCGGCTCAGCGTCCGTTGGCGCATCAGTGAAGACGATCAAGGAAGAGTTTGACGAGCTGGCTCAGGACGAGGGTGCCGTCTCTCTGCTGCTCACGGGTGAACAGGCTCGGGCTACGCTGCGGGCGCTGGACAGGACGCCAAAGGGTGAGGTGGATGGCGCAGTCGCGCGGGACCAGCTGAAGCAGTTGCTGCACGTTGCGCCGTATGACCTTCCGGATGCGGACGCGCTGGAGGGCCTTCGTGTGTCCTCGCGGCAGGCGAGGCGGAGGCGCGAGCGGTGAGCTCGAGCGCCCGTCCTGGTGTGGAGGACGGGCGCTTGGGTTGTGGTGATCGCGCGTTCGGCCCATCCCCTCTGGGCGCCGCGCGGGGCGCGCCAGGTGCCCGCTCGGCTGCGCCGGCGTCCCGGGTGCCAGGGTTTCCCGGGGCAGACGGGCGGGCGTTGGAGGCGGCGGGACGGAGCCGCCGGCCCTGGTGCCGTCGGAGGCGCGTAAACCCCCCGGCAGAGCGTATCTTCGGTGGCCATACGGAGTAGCGCAGCGGACGGAAGGTTGCGCCCTCCATGCAGAGTGGGGGAATGGAAGACGCTGCGAAGAGGCCAGTGGGGTCTCGCAGGAGGCGACGATTCGAGGCCGTGCACAAGTGGTCTGCCACGCTTGCCGCTGTCGTCGCGCTGGCTATTTCGATGTACAACTTCTTCGAGCTACAGCGGTCACCAAACGTCGATGTGACGCTTCCTCATCTGATTCGCCTTGAAAAGGTGGGCCACGGCGTGCGGCTGCATGTGACGCCGACAGTGTCCACCGGATTCAAGAGCGAGAAAGTTGAAGTAATCCGTGACGCGCGTCTCAGAGGGTGTCTCACGTGGCAAGTTTCGCGAGCTTCTTGTAGCAGGTCAGGGCGGCGGCCAGGCCGAGGAAGGCTAGGAAGTGCGAGCTCTTTCGTTCGTATCGGACGGTGAGGCGGCGGTAGCCGAAGAGCCAGGCGATCAACCGTTCGATCTTCCAGCGGTGCCGACCGAGGCGTTCGCCGGACTCGATGCCGGGCCGCGCGATGCGCGCGACGAGCCCGCGCTCGCGCAGCCAGGCCAGGTGTTCGGCGGAGAAGGCGGAGAAGTACGCCTTGTCCGCGGCGACCGCGTCGGGGCGGGTGCGGGGGTGGCCCACCGGCCCGCGCACCTTGATGCGTTCCAGAACGGCGGTGAAACGGGGACTGTCGGCGGCCTGGCCGGGCGTGAGGACGAAGGACAGCGGACGGCAGCGGCAGTCCGCCGACAGGTGCACCTTGCTGGTCAACCCGCCACGGGAACGGCCCAGTTTGGCAGCGCGGAGACGGGCCTTGCGACGCCGACGCAGACGCCGACGCTCCTCACGGGCCTCGTCCGGCGCCTAGTCCCGGTCGACTATCGAGGCGTTTTGCCCCTTTAGCGAAGCCCCTTTTCCTCGGCGACGGCCTTCTCCAGTGTCTCCAGCAGTTCCGGGTCCAGCATCATCCCGGCGGCGTGGTGGTGGGCCCGGGCAGACGTGGAGTCCATGCTCACCAGCCCGAGCTCCGCCTCTTCCTGGGCGGCGGCCTCAGCGATCACCGCTTCCATCAGCGCCTGGAAGACCCCCGCACCGGCCCACAGGTGGAACCGCCCGTAGACGGTGGACCAGGACCCGTATTGCTGGGGCATGTCCCGCCACGGACTGCCCGTACGGAACCGCCACATCACGCCGTTCACCAGTCGCCGCAGGTCAGGAGTCGGACCGCGCTCGCCCAGCGGCAGCAACGGCTCAATCGCCGCCCACTCGTCGTCCGTGAGATCACCCCGAGCCATCCCGCCTGTCTACCGCCCCGGATCCAGCCAGGGCAGCAGAACGTCCAGACTCGTGATCCGAACTCGGTAAACGCCTAAGAGTGCGCGCGGACCCACACCTGCCTACCCTGAATCTGCGGTGTCTTCCTCGCGTCCAGAAGAAGGGGATGCGGCGCAATGGGCAGCGGCGTATGGCTATCCCGAGACCCGAGACACCCGCACAGCCGAGACGCCTACTGTCAGGAGCGGGCATGGCTGATCGCGCAACGATGGAGCGTATCTGGGAAGCCCACACCGCCGGCGAGTTCGTGGCGCAGGACGTGGAGGCTACGATGGCCACGATGGACGACGACCCCATCGTCGTCCATGTGCCGACCGCCATGGGCGGTAGTGGGTACGACGGCGTCAAGAACTTCTACGCACGCTGGTTCATTGGACGGAACCCGGACGATTTCACTGTGCGTTCGATATCCCGCACGGTGGGAGACGACAGCCTCGTAGACGAAATGATCGTGTCGTTCACCCACGACATCGAGGTGCCCTGGATTCTGCCTGGATTGGCACCCACCGGGCAGCAGGTCCGTATACCCGTCATCGCCGTCGTGGACTTCCGAGGCCCGCGTGTGCGGAGCGAGCGCATCTACTGGGATCAAACGGCGGTGCTCGCGCAGACGCAGTTGCTGAACGACGACATCGTCCGGCGCCTGCCCGTGGTCACCACACCGTTGGACGTACTGGACGGCAGGGTCCCCCTCAACCAGCTGACGTCGCCCCGCCTCGATGTCGAACCGTGAAGGTCAATCCCCTCGAACCCGGAACCGGTCGTAGATCGTCGACCAGCATCCGTACCGGCGCGGAACGTCGCGCCAGGGCTCCCCGTACGGAACCTCCACATCACCGCATTGAAGTAGGTAGCTGCGCAGGTCAGGGATCGGCCCACGTTCGCCCAACGGCAGATGCGGCTCGATCTTCTAGCTAGGCGTCGAGGTAGTGGTAATCCCCATCCGGGAGGCCGATCACTAGGCCGCCGTTGTGGACCCTCCACTCGCTCATGCCGTCGACGTCGTGGCTGACCAGAAACAGCCCCCGGGGCCTCTCGTCGTATTCGTCATCCTGGTAGGACGCCGGGATCTGGGCGATCTGACGCAACCTCTCCTCGAACCAGTCGAGGGACACCGCGCGGATGTCGCCCCCGTAGAAGGCCCACCTGACGTCGTTGTACTGCCGAGCGGGGAAGGCCCAGCCCCCGCTGTAGGTGCGCTCCGGATCGTCTGCTTCCACGATCTCCTTGATCTGGGCTAGCTGTCCGTCGTCACACTGCAGCCAGCCCCTGACCGAGACCATGGTTCCCACGGCGGTTGCTCCTCATTCGTGTGGCGCGCTGCCCTGGCGCACGGTTCTATGCGCTTGCACGCTAGGGGCGACCTGCTCGGTCGCGCAAAGGGATTGACAGGTGAATCAGCCGCCTCGGGCGAGAGCGCGCCATCCCCATCCGGTCGGCCCTGGCGATTGTGCGCTGGGCCCGGGTGAGTATGAGAACGGCCAACGCGTGATCATCAGGGGTTGTGTGGACTCCTGAAGATCGTGCGATGGCCGCGGGCCACAGCATAGACGCGGCCCGCCGGCAGGCGATGTTCGACCAGGCCATGGCCCGCATCGCGAGCCGGTTTCGCCAAGTGGAACCGCGGGCGACGGCACGGGCGTTCATCCTCGGACTGCTGTCCGGCGTCGAACGCAAGAACTGCTGGCAGCCGGCCGAAGAGGCTGGCCATGCCCGTCCCGGCGCGATGCAGAGGCTGCTGCGAAGCGCACGCTGGGACGCCGACGGGGTGCGCGACGAGGTCCGCTCCTACGTGATGGACCGCCTCGGCGGGGACGGCGTGTTGATCGTGGACGAGACAGGGTTCCTGAAGAAGGGCCTGCGTTCGGCTGGCGTGCAACGGCAGTACACCGGCACCGCCGGTCGGATCGAAAATGCCCAGGTCGGGGTGTTCCTTGCCTACGCGTCCTCGCGAGGCCAGGCCCTGATTGACCGTCGGCTTTACCTCCCCGAACACACCTGGTGCCAGGATCCCGATCGCCGCTCGGGCTCCGGGATTCCCGAGAAGGTCGAGTTCGCCACCAAGCCCCGCCTGGCCTGGCAGATGATCGAAGCGGCCCTGGACGCCGGGTGCTCCTCCAACTGGGTGACCGGCGACGAGGTCTACGGCCAGGACCCACAGCTTCGGTCCGCCCTTGAGGCACGCGGAATCGGCTACGTCCTGGCAGTCGCCTGCACCACCAAGGTGCGGATCAACGAGAACCGCACGGTGGTCCAGGCCGCCACCGTGGCCGCCTCACTGCCCCAGGACACCTGGCATCGGCAGAGCGCCGGCGCCGGAGCGAAGGGCCCGCGCTACTACGACTGGGCGTGGGTACAGACCGGAGCCGACAAGAACCGGTTCCTGCTGATCCGCCGCAACCCCGCAACCGGCGAACTTGCCTTTTACCGGTGCTGGTCACCGGGCCAGGTGGCCCTGGCCGCGCTAATTCGCGTCACCGGGACCAGGTGGTGCATCGAAGAGTGCTTCCAAGCCGCAAAAGGCCAGGTCGGCCTGGACCACTACCAGGTCCGCCACTGGACCTCCTGACACCGCCACATCACCCTTGCCATGCTCGCGCCAGCCTTCCTCACCGCCGTTGCCGCCAGCGCGAAGCCAGACCGGAGCACCGACCCGAACCGCCCAGTCCGCAGCTGCGACCCGATCGACCTGACCATCCCGGAGATCCGCCACCTCATCTGCACGCTCTTCCGACCACCGACCACACCGCCGCACCACCTTCCGGCCTGGTCAATCTGGCGCAGGCTCCACCAGGCACAGGCCAGACGCGCCCACTACCGACGACGGCTCACCAGGCACTCGGACACCTAGATCGCGAAGCCACACTGGAGTGTTAGCTGATCAGACGCTATGGGAAAGGGTTTTCGAGCATCCCGTCGCCTGACGTCCCCAGATCCAGAGCCGGGCGGGCGTCACCGATCCAGGATTCGCGACAGCAGGGCAACGAACTGGCGCCGCTGGGCCGCGGTAAGCGGTGCGAGCAGCTCGCTCTGGATCCCGTCGATCACGTCGTCGAGCTCCTCGAGCGCGCCCAGTCCCTGCGGCGTGATCGTCACGATGTTCCGCCGCTTGTGATCAGGGTCGACCCTCCGCTCGACCAGATCGCGCTTTTCGAGTTCGGTCAGTGCCGCGGTGACGTCGCTTCGATCGATCCCGGTGTCGCGGCCGAGGTCCGCCTGGCTCGCGGGCCCCCACTGCTCGAGGGCAGCCAGCAATCGGTAGTGATACCCCCGCAAGCCCTTGCCGCCGGCCTCGAAGCCGGCGGTGAGCAGAGCCGTCGAGCGCGCGTAGACGCGGCTGACGAGCCAGGTCGGCCGGTCTTTGACGCGATCGGGCGTGCGATCGGGCTGATCGTGACGAGTGGGCATGTGTCCAGAATACCAATTGTGGGTAGCACCAACACTTGTTATGTTGGAGGAGCCAACATTGGCCGAGCCAACATAGGACTCATGCCATGACGACTGTTCCTCCCGCGCTCACACTGCGAAGCCGGCGCGGTCGACAAATCCTGCTGCTGCTGTGCGCGGTGGCGTTCCTCGACTTCGTCGACTCGTCCATCACGAATGTGGCCCTGCCCCACATCCTGACCGCCCTGGGCTTCACGGCGCAGAGCCTGCAGTGGGTGCCCTCGGCGTACATGCTGACCTACGGCGGGTTCATGCTCCTCGGAGGTCGCCTCGCCGACCTGCTGGGCCGACGCAACGTCATGATCGCCGGCACGGCGATCGTCGGTCTGTCGTCGCTGGCCGGCGGTTTCGCAGGCAACGAGGGCGTCTTCATCGCGGCCCGCCTCGCCCAGGGGCTGGGCGCCGCCCTGATGCTGCCCGCCGCCCTGTCCACGCTCACCACCACCTTCACCGACCCCCGCGACCGGCAGTCCGCTCTGGGGGTCTGGGCCGCCATCGCCGGCCTCTCCTCGGCGGTCGGGATCCTCCTGGGCGGTGTGCTGACCGAGGGTCCGGGCTGGCGGTGGGTCATGTTCGTCAACCCCATCGCCTGCGTGCTCATCATCCCCACGGTCCTGCGGTTGCTGCCTCGTGATCTGCCGGCCGCACAGACCTCCCGGTTCGACGTACTCGGCAGCGTGCTGGCCACCGGCGGGATGCTGCTGCTGGTCTTCGCACTGGTCAAGGCACCCGACCAGGGCTGGGGAGCGACCCGTACCTGGCTGGAGCTGGCCGGCGCGGCGATCATCCTGGCCTGCTTCGTGGTCGTCGAACGCTACGCCCGCGACCCGATCCTGCCGCTGAGCATCTTCCGAGTGCCCGGGCTCGCTGCGGCCAACCTCACCGGACTGATCGGGTTCGCCGGCATGCTCTCGATCTTCTACTTCCTCACCCTGTACATGCAGACCGTGCGGGGCTACTCCCCCATCGCCGCCGGTGCGGCCTATCTGCCCCTGACCGTCGCGATCGGCTTCTCGGCCGGTATCGGGGCGAAGCTGCTCACCAAAGTCGGCAGCCGGGCCGTGATCTGCGCGGGCGCGGTCATCGCAGCCGGCGGTCTGCTACTCCTCAGCCGGGTCCCCGTCGACGGCAGCTACCTGCCTGACATCCTGCCCGGCCTGCTGCTGGTCGCCTTCGGGGTCGGGCCGGTGTTCGTCGGTGTCACGAGCGCTGCCAATGCCGGGGTCGAACCCAGCCGCGCCGGACTTGCCGCGGCCATCCTCAACTCCTCCCAGCAGCTCGGCGGCGCCCTCGGGCTGGCCATTTTCTCCGCCGTCGGCACCGCCCGCGTGCACCACCTGCTCGCCGTCCACACCGCCGCCCACGAGGCCACGACCTCGGGCATTCGCTACGCCCTGACCGCCGGCGCAGCCTTCGCGATCGCCGCCGCGGTGATCGCACTCACGACCGCCAACACCCATGAAGACCCCAACGAGGTCCACGAGCCCGATCCCGACCCTCGCACCGAGCCGGTTCAGCCGCCCGCCGCAGCCGGCTTCTGAGCCCACACGAAGGGGCATCCACCATGAACCACAACACCACCGCACCGCCCGAGCGCGTCCTGATCGTCGGCCGCAGCCCCAGCGTCCTCGTCGAGGCCGTCGAGATGCTGCGCGCCAAGGGCTACAGCGCCGATGCCACCAATCAGTTCGACCAGGTTCTCGACGATTACGACGTCACCGACCTCGGCATACTCGTCTTCGGCGGCATGGTCCCGCCCGACACCAAGCAGTACCTGCGTGCGGAGATCTCCCGGCGTAACCCCCAGGTGACCTTCGTCCAAGGACTCGCCGGCATCGCCGGCCTCATTGCCGCGCAGGTCGAGGCCGTCGCCTCCGGGGACGTTCCCGACGGCGCCGAGATCATCTACGACGACGCCGACCGGTCCGTGCAGCTGGCCCTCCGCGCGCCGGGCCACGTCATGGTCGAGGCCTTCTGGGCCACGTCCTTCCGGCCTCCGGAACCCACGAGCACCGGCGTGCAGATCTTCGACGCAGACCTGACGACCGGGTTCCACGCCATCCCGCTGCCGGGCCATGTGCCCTACGAGGCATCGTTCGCCGCTGTCACAGTCGACGACGTGGTCCGGGTCTTCACCGTCGGCGCGATGCCGGCCGCCGTCCTTCGGATGGTTCCGACCTCGGCGTCCGACCAGCGGCTTCCCGAGGTCCGCAAAATGACCACGAGCAGTGATGACCAGCAGTAGGGCAAGCGAGGGCGGCCCCGGCGCACGCCCCGGGCACCGGGCCCGAACGCTTCCGGGGCAGCGCCTGGTCAACCTCCTCGTCCGCGCCCTGCTACGGACACCCGGCTTCTGCCGGATCATCGGCAGCCGATTGGTCACCCTGTACGTCGTGGGCCGAAAGACGGGCCGGCGCTATGCGATCCCGGTCGCCTGCCTGCTCCGAGGCGACGATCTCTTGATCGGGACTTCCTCCGGCTGGGCACGCAACCTGCGCAGCGGCGAGCCGGTCGGCATCCGGCTCAAGGGCAGGCGCCTCTGGGCCGACGTGCGGATCTCCACCAAGGAGTCCGAGGTCGTCCCGGCGTATGCTCACATGTCGCGCACCAACCCGACCTTCGCCAGGTTCAACAGCCTCCGACTCGGGGAGGACGGCGAGCCTGACCGCGACGACTTCCGGCTGGCCTGGCAAGGCGGGGCTCGAGCACTCAGGCTGACTCCGGTCATGTGACGAGAGGTGTTGGCCGGCATGAACCCGGCCTCCGGGGGCTTGAAAGCGTCCGGAAACGCTCCTTGGGCCTGGGCCTTCCCTGGTCCGGCTCAGGCCGGGGAGCCGGGCCTGGAAGGTGTCATCACCAGCGCGGCGACCAGGCGGCTGATCAGCTGGTGGTTGTCGGCCGGTTGGGCACTGCCGTGCATCAGGAGGTGGTGGACCGTCCCCGCGAGGGCGAGCGCGAGCATCGCGCAGTCGGCGTCCGCGGCCACCCGGCCGAGCCGCTGCTCGGCCTCCAGGTAGCGGGCCATCGCGTCCTCAACCGCGCCCGGCCCCGGGGCGCCGCCGGCCCATGCGCGCCGTACCTGCTCGGTGACCCCGTGCCGGGACAGCACCGCCACGGCGATCGCCGGGCCGTTCGCGCCGAGCAGGGCGAGCGCCGCGGCGGTCAGGTTCTCCCGTACATCACCCCAGCCCGCCTGCTCGGGTAGCGGGCGGACCTCGGCGGCGATCTGCTCGAAGCGGTCCAGGACGAGTTGCGCGACGAAATCGTCCAGGTCGGTGAAGTGGTTGTACAGCAACCCCTTCGCACAGCCGGCCTCCTCGGTGACGGCGCGGTTGGTCAGGCCCGCTGCCCCTTCCCGGGCGAGTACCCGCTCAGCCGCGGCGAAGAGCCGCTCCCGGACGTCGGGGATCGCTACGCCGCGCGGTGACATCGGGTCCTCCGGATCGGGGCCTGCCGGTATGGGCCATCGCCCATACCAGCTCTCCGACAGGAGTGATCCAAGGCGTGAGCTCGTCAACACCGCACAGTTCGAGGCATGGAACGGCGACGAGGGCCGTCATTGGAGCGACCGCCACGACCGCTGGAACGCGGTGAACGAGGGCTTCAACCCGCCGCTGCTTGCGGCAGCCGCGATCGGTCCCGAGGACCGCGTACTCGACATCGGCTGTGGTGCCGGTCAGACCACCCGACTGGCCGCCAGGGCCGCTGCCCGGGGCTCGGTCCTGGGGCTGGACCTGTCTGCCCCGATACTCGCCAGGGCCCGCAGCCTGGCCGCCGAGGAGGGCCTGGAACGGATCGCGTTCCAGCAGGGCCACGCTCAGGTCCACCCGCTCCCGACCGCCGCCCTCGACGTCGCGATCAGCCGCTTCGGAATCATGTTCTTCGCCGATCCGGCCGCCGCGGTCGGCAACATCGGCAAAGCCCTGCGCCCCGGCGGCCGTCTCGCTTTCGTCTGCATGTCGGACCCGGCCCGCTGCCAGTGGGTGCACGTCTACGGCGCGGTCCGCGCCGCCCTGCCCCTTCCGCCGCAGGAGGCCACCGCTTTCGACGGTCCGGGAATGTTCTCCCTCTCCGACCCCTCGGTGATCCGCCAGGGCCTGGGCGCAGCAGGCTTCGACGACGTGCACGCCGAACCCGTCGAGGCCGTCGGCAACTTCGGACGGGACACTGACGACGCCGACCACCTGCTGCGCTCCGGCCCCGGCCAACACCTGGTGAGCCTGCTCGACTCCGCGAGTGACGGCGGCGGCGCCGACCGGGCACGGGCCGCGCTCTGTGCCGCCCTGGTCGAGTACGAGCGCCCCACCGGCATCCACCTGCGCACAGCCGCCTGGCTGGTAACCGCCACCCGCGGGTGACACCCCATCGCCGCCCCAGCCCCCTCCCGCCGAACAAGCGCTCTCCTAGTAGGGCTTGGTCAGCTTCATTCGTGAGTGGCGTGTCTGTTGGGCTCGGGTGTCGTTGTGGTGGTGTGACACCTGGGGAGATGGCCGAGGTC